>JAPPBZ010000056.1 GCA_026702635.1 Bacteroidota bacterium | reverse complement strand
ACATCCCGTCACGACGATAAATGCACGGGGGTTCAGTCGATGAATACGACGGACGTGTATCGGAGTTGAGTCGACTCTACTGGGGTGCCGTGGTCGCACGGAACGATAATCAGCAAGGCCAAGTCACTCTTCTGGGTAAAGGCAACAAAACGAGAACGTTACTCGTCCCGGCCTCAGTCTGGAAGGAATTGATGGAACTCAAATCGGAAATAGAGGCCACCGAACCAAATCAGCCTGTTTTCCGATCACGTAAAGGTGGACCACTGTCTCGGCAGCAGATCTGGCGAATTGTTCGAAATGCGGCGAAGAGTGCAGGATTTGACCAGAATATATCCCCCCATTGGCTCCGACACGCTCACGCATCCCATGCCCTTGATCATGGGGCTCCAGTCCACTTGGTAAAGGAATCTCTGGGACATCAGTCTCTTACGACCACCAGTAAATATGCTCATGCTCGTCCAGACGAATCTTCTTCCAAGTATATAGATATCTGAACAGTTCTGATCTGGAGTAATTCAGGGCTAGGGTAAAGTTCATTAGGCTGCCCTGCCCCTTCCCCTACCCCTCATTGCCTCCACGAACAACAAGATTGCCCGATTCTGCATCAAAGACATGGATCTGGTGGAGATCCAGTTCAAGTTGCACCCGCTGTCCAATTCCGAAATTTGAAGTACCAGCTACGCGAGTCATAAATGTAGTGGAAGATGTTTTGCCATATACATATGACTCCGCCCCCAAGTGCTCTTCAATTACAACCTCCGCCTCAATAATACCTTCATCATGGCTGTTTTGGGAATTTGAAACTGGATTGATGTTTTCTGGGCGAAAGCCAAGAACCACCTGATGATTCGATTCAGCACTAGCCGATTCCAAGGGAATCCTAAAGTGCAGGTCACGTTTTTCGGAAACGAACCGACATGTTCCATCTACGACTTCAAGGGATCCATTAACAAAATTCATCCCAGGGCTACCAATGAATCCAGCTACGAAACGGTTCTGGGGCTGTTTATAAAGCGTGACAGGGTCATCAATTTGTTGGATGACCCCATCATTCATCACAACGATTCGATCCCCTAATGTCATTGCTTCAGTCTGGTCGTGAGTCACATAGACCATCGTAGCGTTTAGCTCCCGATGCAAGCGAGCCAACTCGGTACGCATTTGGACACGCAACTTCGCGTCCAAATTTGAAAGAGGCTCATCAAATAGAAAGACTTTTGGTTTACGAACTATCGCACGACCAACAGCTACCCGTTGCTGCTGTCCACCGGAAAGCTGCTTAGGTTTGCGATCCAGGATGTCCGTGATTCCTAGAATTTCGGCGGCCTGCCCCACTCGCTGTTTGATTTCAACTTTTGAATATTTTCGGAGCTTTAGGCCAAAAGCCATGTTGTTGAAAACCGTCATATGCGGATACAGTGCGTAGTTCTGAAATACCATCGCTACATCTCTATCCTTTGATGGAATGTCATTCACAACCAAATCATCAATGGATATGGATCCACCCGTTACAGATTCCAAGCCGGCCAGCATTCTTAGCGTGGTGCTCTTGCCACAGCCAGATGGCCCGACCAGCACCATCAATTCACCATCTGCGACGGTAAAATTCACGCCATCAACAGCTAGATGGTTATTGTCGTACACTTTTTGGACATTTTCAAAAGTTATACTTGCCATCGAATTTTCGAATAAGAACAGCTACGTTCAGAATATAGTACAAGGCGTTTGCATTTCGCCTATGCTACTGATCGTCACCACTTAACGAATCTGAGATTCACCCATGGCGCGTTCCAAATCACGTGTTACGATTTATGAAGTTGCAGACAGGGCTGGAGTTGCCATTTCTACCGTATCCCGTGTGCTGAATGATTCTTCTAATGTCGCAGAAGATACCAAGAAACATGTTCTTGAAGTAGTTGATGAGCTAAAATACCTTCCAGATCGTGTCGCAAGGTCCTTGGCGCAGCAGGATTCAAGTCTGATAGCAATCGCGACGCCCACGATAACGACAGCTTTTCATAACTCGTTATTCAAGGGATTCCGTACCGTCCTTGCTGATATTGACGAAGATTGTGATTTACTTCTGTTCGATCTCGGTAGTACGAACCCTCTGGAACGGTTGCGAAGTAAACTGAAAGGTGGGAAAGTAGATGGCCTGATCTTGGCGGGGATCCCGGTCTCCCCCACCCTTTCGAAAGAATTAAAGGCCTTCAGCGCCCCCGTTATACTGATTGGCCACCATCATACAGAATTTGACTGTTTCTATTGGGATAATTCCAAGGGAGCCAAGAAAGCTACGACCCATCTATTGAAAAAAGGACATCGGCGTATCGGTCTCATACGTGCCTATACAGATGGATATGTTCAACTTGAACGTATTCGTGGTTATAAAAAGACACTGAAAAAGTACGAGATACCATTTGACGATAGCCTCGTTCAGAGCGGTACTACGATCAAACACGCTGGATTTAGTGAAGAGCATGGATTTGAAGCAATGAATCAGCTCCTGCAGGTTTCTCCACCAATTACAGCGGTTCTGGCATCCAGCGATGTACAAGCAATCGGTGCGTGGAAGGCAATACGAGATGCAGGCAAGCGCGTGCCGGAGGATATTGCCCTCGTCGGATATGATGACATTAAGACAAGCTACTACCTTGGGTTGAGCAGCATTGATCAACGCATTGAACATACCGGTAGACTAGCTGCTGAGCGTTTAATTTTTCGCCAAAGAAACCCTTCAGAGTCTGGACGTATCGATCAAGAGATTGTAGCCAAGCTTCGGGTACGAAGGTCGAGCGACTATCCCCAACCACTAGAATAGACATGCATACCAAAGCAATCGAAAACCAACTTGATAAGACATTAACCGGGACAGATTTTACGGATCTAGGCACCAAGTATCGAGGTAAAGTGCGCGATACCTATGACCAAGGAGATCGCTTGATCATGGTAACCACGGATCGGATTTCGGCATTTGACCATGTTCTTGATCAGACGATTCCATTCAAAGGCCAAGTGCTCAATCAGCTAGCCGCCTACTTCTTTGATGCAACCCGTGATATCATTGCTAATCATATTGTGAGTGTGCCGGATCCAAACGTCACCATTGCACACAAGTGTGATCCAGGAAAACTCGAATTTGTGGTAAGAGGTTACCTAGTTGGACATGCCTGGCGGACCTATCGCAGTGGCAAACGGATACTCTGTGGGAAATCATTACCCGATGGGCTGAATGAAAACGATAAGCTCCCTAAACCAATTCTCACACCAACAACCAAGGCACAGGTTGGACACGACGAAGATATCA
>JAPPBZ010000280.1 GCA_026702635.1 Bacteroidota bacterium | reverse complement strand
GAGGAAGACCTGCAAGTGGATGTAATAGAATCCTGTGCACAGTAAGGACATCTGATCAATAACCGGTAACTCCTCTTGATTGAGCCCAGAAGCTGCGAACCTTGATATGATCTTTCTCTTCATAGTCTTGTCAGGATCGGGTCAATTAATCCCAACTTGTCAACCTGACTGTATTGTCGAGGCGGCATCTGCCACCAGCCTTATTCTGATCGATGGAGTATTGGATGAGGAAGATTGGCAGCAGGCTTCGCCAGCCATGGAATTTCTTCAGGCAACTCCTAAAGAAGGCGAATTAGCCACTTTCAAAACTCAAGTGCGTATTCTACATGACCAGCGAGTTCTTTATGTAGGAGCAACCCTGCATGATACAGAGCCGCATCGGATACGGCGGACACTTGGACCCCGTGACCAATTCAACCATGCAGACTGGTTCTCCATCGCATTGGATGCTAACAACGACAAACAGTCCGCCTTTCATTTTGCAGTCAACGCAGCAGGGGGGCGTGTAGAAGGGTTTGAGGTTGATGGCATAGCACCCAGCAAGTGGACAACAAGTGATGTATTTGGAGAAGAACTCTTTCAGTTTGATCCAAGTTGGGATGCTGAATGGACCGCAAAGGTAAAGGTGGACAGTGTGGGTTGGACCCTAGAGATGGCCATCCCGATTTCGCTGCTCAGGATCACAAGTCTTCGGAATCGAGAATGGGGTATCAACTTTCGTCGTTGGGTCGCCCGTGCTGCCGAATTCAGCGAATGGGCCCCTACACCGCTTCAGGAACGTAATGGTGGCACGGTAGCCCGATTTGGAACACTTCGTCTATCACAGACCGTCCGTCCAACGATTCATCGTTACGGCTACATGCATGCGCTGGTAGCAAATCTCAGGAGTCAAGGAGATGATAGGGCTGCGACCATTCCGGTTCCGGGCATGGATGGGGGCCTAGCAGTCGGGCGCAACATTTTTCTTCAAGCAAGCTTGATCCCTGAGATTTACCCCGAGGATATCAAAGTATACATTGATGATTTCTCTGGAGCCAATCCGCGAGGTCCCAATTACAGTCATCTCTTTCCTGCAAGTAGCCAGTTTATCGCTTCTACCGCGTCTGGGTCAAATCAATTATTTGACCGCTTGACCGGTGCGTCATGCCTAGTCCCATTGGTGGGTGGCACATCACTGCATGGACGACTTCCCGGCAGAGTTTCTCTGGCTGGTATTGGAAAGGTATTTCTCCCATTGGACCAAGGTTTTTATGTACCAAACGGTTTCACGGGGCGCATCCAAAAAGATGTTGGAGAAGGATCACGGATTGGCGTCTCAGGAGCAGTAGAACCATCTAATCCCGAGGGCAATGAAACGACAACCCCCTTTGAAGGAATTATATCTGGGGTTTCGATGGATTGGGACATTCGCAGCCAGCGTCACTCGTCGCGTTGGGCCGGTCAAATAGGTGTCTCCCAAGCCGCCAGCCGAAACTACTGCAACCGCTATTCTGATCAAGATTCCCATCCCTCGGAAGTTCGTGATGGAATTGCGGCCCGGGTTGAATATGGACAATTGGGAAAGGCCTACAACTGGTTTACCCGCATAAAAATGACGCATCCAGACTATATGGCACCTCCAACTTATCAATGGCTCCTTCCAGGTCGGACTGAGGTGGTCGTTGGGGTTCGGCATGCTCGCGTAAATGGATCGGGGCTCATTACACAAGGACAGTTCAATGTGGCTATTTCTCAATGGCTTGCATATTCGGATTTCACTCCAAAGGAAACCATTCTGACGGGGCAGGCAGCTGCATTAACCTCTGGACATAACCAGATTACGCTGTCCATCCATGCTGGCATACAGTCATCGAGGCATTTACGCTTCGGGACAGATGCATCAGTGTCCACGGATATTCGCCGAAGATTGGTCCTTACCCCTAGGGTAGGGCTTAATTGGATCCAAAATGGTCTCCAAATTTCTCATGGCTTGATCAACATTAAAGGAGGGCTTGGGACTTGGCTCACGCTGGATACACAAATCATGGCTACTCATGCCTCTGGAAATATGAACTCACCAACTTGGTTGTCTGAGTTCCTGGCAAGTGAGCCAACCTTTACGGCACAACGTGACGACATGCACCCGTCAGTTCAATGTCGTTCAGGATTCGGGGTGGAGGATACCCGGGCAAAATCGTCTCATTGCGTTCGGGCCTATGCCTTTGCCAAAGTTGGTCTATCCCTAAGACTGAACTTTGAAGTTGGAGTCCATGCACTGGGAATCGGAACTAGGGATCACCTGAACCGACAGGTAATGGAAGATGGGCGAGCAGACGTGGTTGGCAGATTTAGATGGGAGTTCAAACCTGGTACATTTGTTACACTCGGAGCCAACTGGGGGAGATCCGTGCCCATCTCCAGCGATCCAGAATGGAAGCATATCCTTGACTTGCTGACTACCCCCCTGCGGGGGAATAATTATCACATCTTCAGTTTCTCAATTAACCGCCGATTGCAGCGCTGATTACTGTAAACTGGAGGTGATCCTATCTTTAGATTCGATGTAAATGATGACGGATGATAGGGAAATGCACTTTCTTTTCATTGGACCTGAATAGGCGGGCAAGTCCGTCTGAATTTACAACACATTTTACAGTCATCATTTGCCAATGACAGGTAAGATAGACACGTATTTTGCGATACTGTATTCTTCCTCTGGGACATCAGGGCCGGTACTAAGATACAACGGAAGTGTTGCAGTCAAGTATCAGGCACTTTACTGTAAAAAAAGTCTACAAGGCGCTTGGTCCATGACTCTGTAATTTTGTGATTCGTCTAAGGTTTTGTTTCAGGCAGGGCAATGACCTCTCCAAAAAATTTTTGCAAGACAGGTTTTGAGTTTGGGGGACCAGCATAAGTTCCAAAACCGCCAGCTAAGAGAGATGCGAGAAAACCCCAGATGAGCGGGTCCAGCCCCAAAGGACGTACGGGACTGATTTCCCCCAGATAGACAAAGCCAATTACGTACAGAGAAACATAAGCCAGAGTCCCCGACGCCATAGATGTGATTGCTCCCGCTTTGTTAAAGCGGGGCCAATAGAGGCCCAGTGCTACAGGGGCGAGGAAGGCAACGGCTAGGCCGCCTCCAGTGAAGACAATGATATACTGCAAAAATTGCGGTGGATACAGCGCTCCAATGGTTGCCAGCAGGCCAACCAGTATAGTTGTACCATAACTGAGCAATTTCAGCATGCGCTCCGTAGCAGCAGGGTGGATAGATTGCTGGTACACATCGCGGACGACACTGGAACTGATCATCAGGATAAAGCTGTCAACCGTACTCATGGC
>JAPPBZ010000053.1 GCA_026702635.1 Bacteroidota bacterium | reverse complement strand
CCTGCAGCACCTCCCCCGGAGGTGACCGAACAGGACATCTTTATTCGTGCACGTCAAAGTAGTCGAGAAGCCTATCTGAATGAACAGGTTACCCTTGATTATCAGCTGTATTTCCGGCCAGGAACCTTGCCCCGTAACAGCCGCCAGTCTGATTCCTGGGATGCAGAAGGATTCTGGCGCGAAGAACTGGATCTTTCCGAGAACCCGACACCAGAGTTAGTTGTCGAGAATGGGATTCGCTATCAGATGGTTTCGATCCGGCGGGTTGCGGTTTTTCCTACGCGGTCGGGAGAACTTTCCATTGATCCACTCAAAATCGCTGCAGAAGTGCAATCCCCGGATGCGGACCCATTCAGCAGCCCTTTGTTTTCACGCACGTATTCAACGGTTGAGCGGGCTTCTCCTACCATAGGCATCACCTCCAAGGCTCTTCCACCCGGAGCACCGGATGGATTTACCGGTGCAGTGGGGCAATATTCGCTCAGTGCTGAACTCAGTCAGACTGAATTGGAAGTCGGTGAGGCGCTGCAGCTCGCAGTAGCTGTTGAAGGACTCGGGAATATCGCGCTGATTGAAGCTCCTCAGCCTGACCTCCCCGGTATCTTCGAGGTCTACGATCCCGAGGTCAATACTTCAAAAACAGAAAGTGGAGGATTGATCCGAGGGCAAAAGATCTTCACATGGCTTTTGATCCCACGCTCGAACGGGACCTTTCAGATTCCGCCCATTCGATTTGTTTTCTTTGATCCGTCACGGGAAGAATATATTGTTCGCACTGTTGATCTGGATCCTGTTACCATTACCGGTACCGCTCCTGCTACGGTTGCTGTTACGTCTACGGCCTCGGGATTTCCGGTAGATGATATTGCGCTTCTGAAACGAGATCCCCGGTGGACCACCGTGAACCACACGCCCCTTCATCATCATCCCTGGTTTTATCTACTCCTGTTGATTCCTGTGCTTGGACTTAGCGCTACGGCCGCATTGAGACGCCGAGTTACCCGTCTCACTACAGATACTGCCTGGGCCCGAAACCGTAGAGCTCATCCTCTTGCCCGTAAGCACCTCAAGAACGCGAAAAAACTCCTTGAAGAAGAAAGCCCCGATAAATTTTACGCTGCACTGGAGCAGGCTGTACTCGGCTTTCTTGGGAATCGTCTGAATATTTCCGAACGGGGGTTGACCAGACCCCAGCTTGCCAGTCTACTGGCTGAAGCTGGGCTTCCAGCCGATAGGCAGCAGGAACTGATCCAGTTCCTTGATGCCTGTGATGCCGCACGGTTTGCCCCTGTGCCTCCAGAGTACTCCCAGATGGAAGAGCACCTTACACAAGCGAGTCAAATTTTGAGCGCAATCGCCGATGAACTTGAGACTGTTGATCAATGAAGTGCAGTGTGATTTTCTTCTTGACCTTTACGATCTGTTATGAGCCGGTGCAGGCCCAGCAGTTGGAGGATGCCCTCCGTCTCTTTGATGAAGCGAACCGCCTTGTTGAATCTGGTACTTACGAAGACGCGATTGATCAATATCACGCTGTAATTGAATTGGGCTATGAGAGTGGCGCCCTCTACCATAACCTCGCGGGTGCCTACTACCGCCTGGATGAACTTGGAGAAGCAGTGCGCTACTACGAGCGTGCCCGCCGATTATTGGGAGATGATCCCCAGCTCCTGCATAACCTTCAGATCATAGAGTCACGTGTTCAGAGCCCATTCTCTGAACTCCCAACCCCGTTTTGGCGGGCGTGGTGGAATCAGTTATTCGGGCAATACTCAGCGCGCCCATTTCTGAGTATGGGAATCAGCTTGTACCTGATCGCCTGCCTGTTGTACGCCCAGTTACTCTGGTCAAGAATACGAAGTAGTTGGCATCGACGGGCACGCGCGGGTGCCCTTGCTTCGGGGCTCATCCTGCTACTGATCGCAGTAGTGATTTCCAGTGAGCGAAGTTCGGTTCAAGGTGCATCCATTCTGGAGCCTACAACAATGACCACGGAGACTGGAAGCATTGAAGTCCCCGAGGGAATCAAAGTCACACTGGTTGGTGAAGCCGTGGGGGGCACCGAAGTCCGTCTCCCAAACGGGGTACAGGGATATGTGGACGCGAACATTCTTGGTGAATTCTGAGGTATAGCGCTCAGAGCTCCTCCAGAAAACCATCGGAGATAAACGTAGCGGTGCTCCGAGATGCTTGCCTGGCAGTTGTATCTTTATTTGACGCTGACCCGCGTAGATTCAGATAGATATTCCCCGGGCAATTTCATCTGCGTACACCTGATGAATCGCTATATAGGATTTCCTGCCGTCCAGAGCGGACGACTGGTAAGGGACTCACTTGGCAACAGACGCATACAGCGCATCTAATGATGCGCTGAGCGTGTCTACCAGAAACTCCACCTCCTCTGCTGTAAGAATCAGTGGTGGCGAAATCCCAATCGTATTCCCCATCGCCCGCAGAATTAAGCCTCGGCTGATAGCTTCTGCCCGAAGTTTCACACCCATCTGATCAGAATCGGGGAATGGTGCACGCGTGTCCTTGTCAGCAACAAGCTCAACACCCGCAACCATCCCTATACCACGTACCTCTCCGACAAGCGGATGCGGTGCCACACGCTCCCGTAATCCTTCCTGAAGCAAAGGCCCAACCATGCGGACATGGGACAGGATATCATCCTCTTCATAGATCTTCAAACACTCCAGTGCCACAGCGGCAGACACGGGATGCCCCGTATACGTCATGCCGTGGGCAAAAAGACCAACCTGATCACTCCCGGACTCCAGTGCATCATACACCTTCTGGTTTACCATGACTCCAGAGATTGGTAGATAGGAAGCAGAGAGTGCTTTGGCCGTGATCAGCATATCCGGTTGCATACCAACCGTCTGACTTCCCCACATATTACCGGTCCGGCCAAACCCGCAGATCACCTCATCTGCAACCAGAAGCACATCATGTTTCTTCAGCACACGCTGGATCTCCTCGAAATAACCTTCAGGTGGAAGAATTACACCTCCAACTCCCATGATGGGCTCTGCAAAAAATGCCGCAACCGTTTCCGGGCCCTCCTCTACGATCTGAGCGTCTAACTCTGAAGCTAAGCGGGAACTGAATTCCCTCTCCGATTCGCCCTCGTGAGCAAATCGGTAGTAATGAGGTTTAGCTGTATGTAGGAAGCCGGGGAGGGGTAGATCAAACAGTTTATGGTTCTTGGGCAATCCAGTTAGGCTCGCAGATGCAATCAGCGAACCATGGTATGCATCCCGCCGGGCAATAATCTTTTTCTTTTGTGTACGGCCAAGTGCATTATTGAGGAACCAGATCATCTTTACGGCCGAGTCTATGG
>JAPPBZ010000192.1 GCA_026702635.1 Bacteroidota bacterium | reverse complement strand
AAGAGCCCGCAGAGGCACTAGTGGCTCCGAATGTTAACGTAAGTGCAATGACACCCAGGCCGCGGCTTCCTAAAGAATACTCACTAAGAAATGCCCGTCGTCTGAAGGCATAATTGGAGATGACCGCAAGGCCTAATACGACCGCGGTATAGCAGATGAATGCAATGAGTGAAGAGTTGGCACTGCCGCTCATGGGTCCTCCGCCTTCATGTAGAACAGAGCGAACCAGAGGCTATAGAGCGTAGCAATGACCCAAGGGAGGGCGATCCCAAACACCACCCATCGGGGCATACCCCACAGCAGGCTGATATCCCCGGATCCATAGGCAAAGAATGCACAGTATCCGATGGTCCAGATCATGCAGATGCCCCATGCCACAAGAATGTGGAGGGCTTCTCGTCGTGCACGCCGAAAGGCTGAAGGCATCCCTATGAGCGAATCTCCAAAATGAGCTCAGTTTCTACTGCGCTCCCTAGTGGCAGCTGGGCTACCCCCACAGCGGAGCGTGCACCGATTCCCAAGTCGCCAAATACATCTTTGAGAAGTTGAGATGCTCCGTTAATGACCAGGTGCTGATCCGTGAAGTGAGGATCGGAATTGACATAGCCGGTCAGTCGAAGAACACGAAGAATACGCTCAAGAGAGCCCCCCTCCTGGTGAAACATCCGAAGATTATTGGCTACGCAAAGCGCGGCGGCCTTTTGTGCAGTCGGAAGATCTATGTCGGATGGGACTTTTCCTGCGTATTTCAGGTGTCCCTGAGTTACCGGTACTGCGCCTGAAACGTAGGCAATTGAGCCGATTAAAGTTACCGGCGTGTAGAGCCCTCCGGGACTCGGCACATCGTCAATCGGGTAACCAAGCGATTCCAGGCGTTTGATGGGGTTAGTCATGGTTTTGAGGTAAAGAACGACGAAAAAAATCAAGCCAATTATGATAGAAGATATTATTTACATCGGCGGGAGAATAGCCGCGTACAGAAAGCAGGTCGGCAATGAGCTGAAGATTTGAGTACCGGTCCAACCCGGTAGGGGTCTGATTTGTACCAAATCCCCCATCTAGGTCACTGCCAATCGCAATGTGTTTGGTGTCTCCTGCCAAGTCACAGATATGATCAATATGATCTATCGCTGCATTAAGGTTTACAACAGAGCGATCCGTCTCTCCCCTTACCCAGCCAGGGTGCAGCATCCACGCATCAAATGCGATCCCGATGACGGCGTCCCGGTCAAGCAGGTCACGGATCTGTTGATCAGAAAGTTGTCGCTGCCCGGGGACGAGTGCCCGGCAATTATGATGACTGGCCAATAATGGCCCGTGATAGCATTCCATGGCATCGGACATACTTTCATCACTTAAATGAGTTACGTCCAGGATAATGCCAAGGGATTCAAACTCCCGCAGGAGGTTGCGTCCCCTACGCGTTAATCCTCCCTCTGCATCTGTACCGGCAGCATATTGTCCTCTACCGTAATGGGTTAGTCCCGCTGCACGGACGCCCAGGTCATACCAGCGATGAAGATCTTCTATATCTAGGATGGGGTCACATCCCTCGAAGCTGATAATCAGCCCCAAGGTCTCGGGGTGATCCCAGTGGTTTTTCAGATCGCTGGCTGTTTGGATGACCCGAGCCTGTTTCGAGCGCTCTAACCACCTGTAGTATGCAAGCTGCCCGTGAGCATGTGCGTGGGCGATGGAAGGATGGGCATAATCCAGTTCTCTCCTAAGTACATTCGGCGGGGCGTTGATGGGCCCACTACGTGCCAACAGAGTAGCCACACAAACGCGCAGGTTCGCGGTCGTAAGCTCTTGCAGCGAAATCGCACAGCGTCCACGGAAGGGGCCATCCCCGTAGCGTGCATCGACATCGCATAAATCGTTCAGGGAAAGCGTGAGGTCCCGGTTAAAAGAGAGGGCATTCCATGCTAGGTCCAAGTGCGCATCAAAAAGAGGAATGGACGATTCAGTCATTTTTTTCCTCCATCATGGAACATGAAATCCTGCGCGTCGGATCAGTGCGAGTGGAGGTCGGAATGAGGTGGATTCTATATAGCCACTCCCAAAATATCCAAACCCATTGACAACATTGGAGAATGACCCCGGTTCTACCAGAAAATTCTCATCAAAGAAGCCCACGGGCGAGATCCATTGACTGTCCCCTACATGGACCGTGACGTTAATTTCTCGGAGGTCAATAGTAGTGAATGTGATATTATCGTCCCGGTCAAATAATTGATAGATATCCAGATAATCTTCCCGAAGATCAATATTTAAGATATACCCACCCGTCTCGGGGGCTGCCAGGCCTGCGTAATTGAAGACCACGCGCCCGAAGACTGGGTTACTCCCGTCCTCATCAAGTCCGACCACAACATACTCCACATCTATGCGGGGAAGTGTGGGAGGGGAGCCCTCAATAAAAAGTGGCATGACTGCCTGACCGGGCTTCAGGGTATCCGGCTCCAGAACCTCGAGATTCACCAGGGCCGGGACAGTGGTAATGGCTTCGGTTTCCGCCCCGTCGGAACGCGTGACTTTTAAGTGGTACGTTTCTCCCATGGACGCCTTGAATTCCGACCAGTAGACGTGTCGGTAATCACCGTCCTCAAGTTGAACAACAGAATCGCGCCATGTATATACCTCTCCACTTTGAATCTGTGTGGTTGTCACAATTGCATCAATGGGGTCCGGGCGTACGAGCGCAATATTTTGTTTGATCTCAAAGATCCTCACAGCGTGAGTATCGGCTTTCGGGTTAATGATTCCGAAGACAGAGAATGGATATTCAAGCTGCAGGCGTGTTTCAACGGTTTCCGAACAGGCCGAAACAAGCAAAAAGATGATTCCCACGAAGGCCAGATACTTGTACATGGTCAGTCGAGGTCAATTTTGAGTCCGGCAATCGGTACAATGGGTAACTGGTAGTTACGGGCGGCCGTAAAGAGATCCAGAGCAAAGAGGTTGCGTCGGTTATAGGCGTTGATAACTCCGACCTGTGCGGTGAGCATGAACGCATCAAAGGTAAAGTCACGCTCAATAGACAGGTCTAATCGGTGATACGTGGGAAGCAGACCACGGAAGGGGCGGCCATAGATGACGCGCTGATTGTCGGGTGCTGTAAATAGGTCCTTGACGCGGTCAAGTAGGAGGAATCCATCAAAGCCATACACATGATTAAAGGGTCTGCCACTACCAAAATTCCATCGTGCACTGAGGTCATAATCCGAAATCCGAGTGGTTGCAACGACGTTCAGCTGATGCCGCCGGTCATGGGGGGGGCGAAAATCAAGATCTGCACTACCAAACCACAACTCGCCTGTAGGCTGTTTTGAGGTGTAGCGTACGCTGGAAAGACCATAATTGATG
>JAPPBZ010000178.1 GCA_026702635.1 Bacteroidota bacterium | reverse complement strand
CCGTCATAAATTCGAGATACGGCAACGGGGACTTCGTCAGATTATGCATCACCATCACAGAACCGTCTCGCACGAAAGAGGTATCCGTGGCCTGAGCGTCCGATGCGACGGAACTATCCTCAAGTGCGCGCATGGTATCATGCCAGAGACGGTTCAGGGTGTCCAGTGCTGCATCCTGATACCCATTATCGTACGAGAGTACCGCATGGTTATATTTAGCCTCACGGATTGCACTGGGCCGGGATAATTCCGGTATTAGCGCACCAATCTCCGTCTGGCCCCCTTTGGGGTCGCTCACAGCAGCAGATCTTAAACTGTCGAAAACAAGTCTGTTTTCAAAATTTTCGTAATCCCATAGAGCCCAAGACAGCTCACTGAGAACAAATTCTCGCTCTTCCTGCGTAGTCGCGTAGTTCCATGAGTCTCCAAGGGAAAGACGAACTCCCTCTCCGTGCCGACCATCTACGAAAGCTCGATAGGCTCGAATATTATAGGTAAAAAATGCAGTGCTATCAACCGGGGGTGGAGTCAATTCAAAAGCATACTTGGAATCCTCAAGCACAACCTGGGCAGCTCGTCGCCATGTAAGCCCAGAAGCTACAGGTCGATCGGTATTTTCAAATGCGATGGCCATTTCTGCCCAAAGACCATGCTCATCTGCTCTCAGCTTGACTAATTCTCTGAGGATCTGCAGAGTTTCGTTCCACGCTTCCGCATCCCGAAAATGATTCGCACGAATCGTGTAGATTTGTGCCAATTGATATTGTGCTTCTTCATACCACGGGTTTAATGATACAGCCCGTTCAAACAATTGCTGGGCTTCGTTTAATAGTGTGAGTGCTGCCGTACTGTCCATAGCAAGTTGCGCTTTTGCTGCGTCTGCCAGTGCCCGTCGAGCCTCCTGATTGGCCAGTTCAAACGCGACAGTATCAACATTGCTTTCTTCAATCGAAAACGAATCCGGCAAGGACGAAGGACCGATCATTTCGGCAAGGATTCCCTCGATACGATTGAATAATTCCTGGCCTCGCAGGTGGTTTTCTCTTGCCAACTGCTCTGCATCAAAAGCAACAAAGGTACTGTCAAAGGTTTCGGATACGCCCTGAACGATGAGGCTGTCCGTCCCTGGTAAGGGAGGTTCAACGATAGGCACCACGCTTGAAACTGGCTCGGGAATATCCACCACGGTCGGGGCTGTTCGAGCACACCCGAAGAGGGACCCGCCAATAAGCAAGAGTATTAGTGATCTACATGGAGGAGAATACATGCACTTTATTCAAACAGTTGGCGGTGATTTGGTTAATTCTTAAGAATCGACAACGACAAGGAAGACAGCGTTTCTGCCAACCTCTTGAACGATACGATTAGCCTCCACCAAAATATTGGCGGGGGCCATCCGGTCTGCCGTAAATTCTATTGTGCGATTTGGATGCGTGTCAAAAACAAGATCATAAAGCCCTTGGGCAGATAAGTTGACGACGTTATTGTCGCTACTGCCGTCTGCGTACAAAAATGCCCCAGAATTGTCTATGGCAATCTGGAGCGGCTTGAGTTGCATTTCGCTATCGGTTATCTCGGTACTTGTAGGCGGTTCGACATCGAACGTGGGAATAACCGCAACCGCTACAAGGGCCGCAAGAAGGATCAGTACGATATCTACCAGCGATTCATCCATTCGAGTCCATGATTCTTTGTTGTTCCACCCACCAGTCAAGAAATAATTTGAAAGCACGCAGGGCTTCTTCACTGCGTGCAGAGAGATCCTCCGATTCCACAACAATCACACGTGATTCTTCATCACTTCGTATCAATCCTTTTTCAAAGCGACCAGCTCGCTGCTGCGTTCCCGGATCCACGAAATAAAAGAGTACCTCGCCGTCAATGATTGCAATATGGGTTTCTCCGCCATCTGGAGTGTGCATCAATTGAAGCCCATAGGATATACCGTCCACAGTGATCCGAATATTCGCTGTATGATTTCCGGGTAAATATTGGAATAATGAGCGAATACCCGGATCCAGTGGCCCATGATTGGCCAGAATCCAGTTTAGCAACTTATCAGTCGGCAAATCAAAATCAGGTTCACGCTCTTCCGGTGTGTCGTCTTCGTCTCTGGTTGACTGTAGCAGGTTTTCGTCACCTAGATTCGTTTTCCGGAGGCCCAGTCCAGTTGAAAGGCCACTCCGTGTACCAAGCCGCTCTCGGCCTGCAACTCCGCGATCACTCAGCAGGGAGGAGCGCAGCTCACGAGATGTTCTCCTACGACCGTCATCCCGTTTATCCAAGTCAGATGTAAGATCAAGAGACCGGCCACCAAATGCGGTCTCAAGGTCCCCCGATTCAAGATCTAGCTCTTCCTGACTTAACGAAGCCAAGTTTCTCGTTTCTTCTCTCGTTAAGTCAGAAGCGGACACTTCCGTTTCTAAAAACGAAAAATCGTCAAACGCCTCCATGAGTAATTCCAAATCCTCAAATTCAATATCTTGTGTCGGATCTGAAACATCTTCAGTTTCTTCGATTCGTTCTGAATCGTCTTCTGATTCGTCAGCGTCAGAGTTTGAAATAGATTCGAGAACTAGACGCTCAAGCATGAGCTGTTCAACTGCCCGATAGGCATACTCCTGACTTGGTATTGGAATAAAATTGAATGCTCCTAGGAACAGCAACGTGATAAACAGAAAAATTACAAATGAGATGCGCCGAGAATTCTTCTGCTCAAATTCAGAAATCACAGAGGCCATGGCGAGTTCCCTATCAATTGTCTACTGTACAACGCCACTCAGAGCGTTTACACAGGTCAAGGAGTGATACCAGTTGTTGTACACTGGCTCGCCCGTATGGTGAAAGTACAAGAACCGGCTTCGGGGCCGAATCGGTCAGTGGCAAAATACACGATGTGAACTCTTCAACACCGGAGGCAGAACAGATTACGACTTGTTCACGCAGGTTGAGCACAAGAAAGTCCAAAATCGCATTAAATTGTACTTCATAGGTCACTCCTATCTCCGTTGGGTTCTGTTGCTCCTCCTCTTTCTCACTGGGGAGAGCAACATTCTCTTTTTGCGTAGTGTCCGAAACGAGGAGAAATCCCACCAAGAGAATGAACCCTAGATCAATAAACACCATTAAGTCTGATCGATCCTCTTTCATCCAGACCTATTCACACACCCGGGAAGTTACCTCAGCAGCCGTGGTTGATGCCTGAATCACTACGCATCCATCCACATCCAGAAAAGACTGGATCTGGGGCATTTTGTGCACAACCATAATCATCGGATCATCATCAGGTTGAATACATTGGGTCACACCAGGAATAAACCGCCATGCATTCTCATCATACCCCCAGAAACTTATTCGTACATTCTCTCCGACTTGGTGAATGT
>JAPPBZ010000042.1 GCA_026702635.1 Bacteroidota bacterium | reverse complement strand
AAGACGTTTACGGAACGTCAGCGCACCGTGGTAAACTTTTTTCTTGCTGCTTAGAGTATCTTGACCTATAGAGTACACCAAATAAGGTAAACTATCATGGATAGCCTTTCACCCATCGTCGAATCGGCCATCGCTACAATGAGCGAAAAGGAGAGGTTGGTATTCAAGAGTGAATATGATCGCAGAAAGAGAGACAAGGGGCTCATGATTGTTTTAGCCGTGATCTTCCCAATTCAATTATTTCTTCTACGCAGAGTGGGGCTAGGACTAGCGTTCTGGCTTACTGGATGGGGGGCTCTCTTTTGGTGGATAATTGAATGGTTTCTCACTTCGCGTAGAGTAGATGAGTGTAATGAAGAGATTGCAACAGAAATTGCCCGCGACATAAAAATCATGATGTAATCATTGACGAAGTGACTGAAGCGTTCACTCCCCTTGTCTGTGGACTGCTCTTTGTCGGAGCCGGCATGTCCACGACCTTATGGCTGCTGGGAAAACCGATATGAGCCGTCATATTCAACGCCCGATCCGACCATACCAGCGATTCAGAAGTGCGGGCGATTCAAGCAATTTTGAATCGCGCAACCTGTCCGCTTTCTTCCCTCTTCCATGATCATAACAAGGGGGATGTAACTGTGGTTACTGGCGCTGCAACTGTACCTTGCGTTTGGAACAGATGCTATAACTATAGCTGCCGTGTTCAGTCTGCAGATACCCTAAACACGAGGCGACCTTATTGATTTGATTCGGAGTGTTGAATCGATGCCGTTCAATGGGGATATTAGCTCAGCCTGGAGCGGACTGACAGGACTGGCGAGGGTACATCATCAGGGGCCGTTAATGGCTGCCAGTACGCTCATCGTGCAATGGATATTTCTCCCGTGTCACCGCCCCCGTGGGGCGTAACTCCCACGGATTTGTTCTAGAGTTCGTAAACGGAGACATATTGTTGCTTTTGGGGGAAGAGGAAATTGAACCAACATGAATGAAACTCGGGGAAGTATTCGTGACCATGGATTCCTGCACTTTCTTGGACATGAAGGCTACATTATTGTGATCGCTATCAGTATGGCCAAGTATTTCTTCATCCGACATTTAAAATTCATGCTTTTGCGGGTCTGTCCAATCGTTTATGATAGCATGACGTGGATTTTGCAGAGCACGAAACCCCAACAATTGTATTTCGTAGAGGATGAGTTGCGGAGTATCCATATACAAACCTTAGCTTTATCCTATCCAATGAAATTTAGCCTTTTCACTCTTGCTATCCTGCTGATGTATGTTCCATGCACTTGGGCCCAGGAAGAGACAACCATGCAAATACCTACAATTAGCTACGAGAAATTCCAATTGGACAATGGGCTGACCGTCATCGTCCACGAAGATGGCAAGGCACCTCTGGTAGCCGTGAATCTTTGGTATCATGTCGGATCCAAAAATGAGCCCGAAGGACGCAGTGGATTTGCTCACCTATTTGAACATCTTATGTTCAATGGCTCGGAAAATTTTAACGACGACTACTTCCAGGTACTTGAGCGACTTGGTGCAACAGATCTGAACGGCACGACCAACAGGGACCGTACCAACTATTTTCAGACCGTACCCAAAAATGCAGTCGATCTAGTATTATGGATGGAGTCTGATCGAATGGGCCATCTCCTTGGCGCAATTGATCAGGCAAAACTTGACGAGCAACGAGGGGTCGTCCAGAACGAAAAACGCCAGGGCGAAAATGCCCCATACGGACAGGTCTTTAATCATATTACAGACGCCACGTACCCCAAAGGGCATCCCTATGCACATACCGTGATTGGTTCCATGGAAGACCTGAATGCTGCAGAGTTGGAAGATGTGCAGGAATGGTTTAAAGCATACTACGGCCCAAATAATGCCGTCATCTCAATTGCAGGAGATATTACGCTGGATGAAGCTCGCACACTGACTGAAAAGTATTTTGGTGATATCCCTCCTGGACCACCAGTATCCCACTTTGATACGTGGATCGCCAAGCGTACAGGTGAACAGCGTGAGGCCATGCAGGACCGTGTACCACAGGCACGAATCTACAAGGTTTGGAATGTACCCGAACGCTATTCTAAGGATTTTCATCTTCTAGACCTTGCCTCAAGCGTCTTGTCCAGTGGCAAGAACTCAAGATTTTACAAGCGACTGGTTTATACGGATCAGATTGCAACGGATGCCAATGCTTACCTCTATTCGGGTAGCATAGGAAGTCAATTTATCATTCAAGCAACCGCCCGTCCGGGCTTATCGCTTGCGGATGTCGAAGCCGCCTTGGATGAAGAACTAGCCGACTTTATTGCCGATGGACCGACCCCCGAGGAACTCCGCCGGATCATCACACAGGAAAAAGCGAGTTTTATTTACGGCATGGAACGGATTGGTGGCTTTGGTGGAAAATCTGATATCCTGGCATCTTCTGAAATTTACGGAGGTAGCCCTGATGCATACCTTAGATCATTCGATGACAAAGATGCTACGACTCCCGAAGATGTTCGTCAAGTAGCCAAAAAATGGTTATCGGATGGCGTTTATGTGATGGAAGTCCATCCTTTCCCTGAGCTTGCGGCAACAACAGAAGGACAGGATCGGTCAACGCTACCCGAAACCGGCCCCGAACCCGAGGTGAAATTCCCTGAATTTCACCGAGCTACTCTCAGCAATGGACTGGAAATTATTCTAGCAGAACGCAATACAATCCCCTCCGTCAACCTCACCCTTATTCTTGATGCAGGCTATGCCTCGGACCAAGGAATCGGTCCGGGAACAGCTAGTATGGTCATGTCTATGCTAGATGAGGGCACCACCAGCCTCACTGCCCTGGAAATCAATGATCGGATCGCAAACCTTGGTGCGAATCTGAGTACTGGCACTGGTCTGGATGGCTCATTCGTGAGCCTGGTATCTCTGACAGCCAACCTAGAGCCGAGCTTAGATCTCTTTGCTGATGTTATTCTCAATCCATCATTCGCAGATTCAGAGTTTGACCGATTGAAATCAGAGCGACTGGCAGGAATTCAGAGAGAAAAAGTGAATCCCGTTCAGATGGCGCTGCGGGTCATGCCAGCTCTCTATTACGGAACAGATCATGCGTATAGCAACCCACTTACTGGCAGTGGCACAGAAGAGTCCGTTACGAACATGACACGTGAGGACCTCCAGACGTATCACAACACCTGGTTCAAACCGAATAATGCAACAATAATTGTTGTGGGAGACATTGATTTAGACACCATCGTAGCACTTGTAGAAGCCCGTTTGAGCAAGTGGGAGCCCGCGGAAGTCCCGTCAAAAAATATTGCTTCCGTCGCCCACGAAGGTGGCTCACGCGTTTACCTGATGGATCGCCCTGAGGCCCAACAATCTATCATTC
>JAPPBZ010000061.1 GCA_026702635.1 Bacteroidota bacterium | reverse complement strand
AACAAGAACCCGGTCCCATCTGCAACAATCTGCGAGCCATAGCTATGCTCAAGTGTATAGGTCAGCGAAACTGCATTCCCAGCAGCATCAACTACGGAGAGATGGGTTGTTTCCTCGCTTTCCATAGATAGATACAGCTGACTGAGCTCTTCTGGATCACTCTCAGAAGCATGTTCTTCATTGATGGTAGCTCGAAGTTGATCGGCGTGAGCTTTACTGATCAAGCGCTGCACAGGCATATTTGGGTTGAAATTTGGATCTCCCAGGTGCTCTGCACGATCGGCAAATGCACGTCGCATCGCCTCGGTTAGTAGATGCAAGTATTGTGCGGAGTTATGTCCTAATGATGTAAGGTCATAACCTTCCAGAATATTGAGCATGGTGATAAGTGCCACACCCCCGCTACTGGGAGGGCTCATTGAGTATATGTCATATTCCCCAAAGCTTCCGTGGACTGGAGGCAGTTCTTCTGCTTCGTACAGGGCAAGGTCTTCCGTGGTAATCAGGCCTCCGTGGCGGGCCATGAATTCGCTTAACAGCCGCGCAGTTTCCCCTTGGTAGAATCCGTCGTGCCCATGATCACGAATACGGGCCAGTGAGGCGGCTAGATCAGGCTGCCTCCAGATCTCTCCAGGTCTGAAAACATCCGTGCCATCTTTCAAAAAAGCATGGCGGGTCGCTGCGTAAAGAGGATTCGATCTTTGTGCGAGTTGCTTTAGAAACCACTGCATGGCACGCGTGGAAGGAAACCCTTCTGCAGCCAGTTGGACCGCCGGTTCTACAAGTGTTGCCCAATCTACTGTGCCTAGGCGCTGATGGGCAAGCCAGAGTCCGGAGACTGTGCCAGGAACACCAACGGAAAGCGGCCCCTCATGATTGGAATTATCAATTATTTCACCATCAGGTCGCAGAAACATGGTTTCTGTTGCCGCCAGAGGAGCTTTTTCCCTAAAATTGAAAGTAGTCACGTAGCCGTCAGCGCCGTGATAAACCAGAAATCCTCCTCCTCCGATATTCCCAGCCGAGGGGAGGGTTACTGCGAGTGCAAATGCCGTTGCAATCGCAGCATCTACCGCATTGCCCCCACTTCGAAGGACTTCCATACCCGCTTCTGAGGCCAGGTAGTGACTGGACACAACCATGCCGCTGTCGGCTGCCACCGGAATCCGCCCAGACTGAGCCTGAGCTGAGCCTGAGAATAAAATCAATACTGTAAACACGATTGCGCAATAATGCCTCATCTTCGTTCGGGTTAGGATTGGGAAGAGTTGGATGTGCTAGGGATTTGGTAAAGGTAATGCATGGAGCCTTTCCGTGAAACCGTGTCTTCTTGCTGACTGCAGTGCATGCCGACGAAATCAGGGCAAATCCCCCCGATGGGTAGTTCATTCCAAGATCGCTGCAACCCCTGTGGAGATGTTTGGATGCAGTCAGTCGTCTTCTATCGCAGTAGAACCAGCGCACGTACCGTCGGCGAACCCTGGTGCACGATAGACTGCATGTGGTAAGCAGCTTCCATCCGAATATTCAGTTGGGATCCAATTTGATATTCCGCCCCCATCTGTGTGGCTACACCATGCCCTAGTTCTACCCCGGCGTAGGGCATAATCGATCCATGATTGACGTTGAGTCCGTAACCGAGTCGTGATTGAAGCCGTGTTCCTGCATTCCTGTGCTTATACTGTAAACACGATTGCGCAATAATGCCTCATCTTCGTTCGGGTTAGGATTGGGAAGAGTTGGATGTGCTAGGGATTTGGTAAAGGTAATGCATGGAGCCTTTCCGTGAAACCGTGTCTTCTTGCTGACTGCAGTGCATGCCGACGAAATCAGGGCAAATCCCCCCGATGGGTAGTTCATTCCAAGATCGCTGCAACCCCTGTGGAGATGTTTGGATGCAGTCAGTCGTCTTCTATCGCAGTAGAACCAGCGCACGTACCGTCGGCGAACCCTGGTGCACGATAGACTGCATGTGGTAAGCAGCTTCCATCCGAATATTCAGTTGGGATCCAATTTGATATTCCGCCCCCATCTGTGTGGCTACACCATGCCCTAGTTCTACCCCGGCGTAGGGCATAATCGATCCATGATTGACGTTGAGTCCGTAACCGAGTCGTGATTGAAGCCGTGTTCCTGCATTCCTGTGCTTATACCGGGCAAGCCATCTAGTATCTTGCCAGATTTCCTGAAAATTTTCGAAACGTTTACCAGTTGATGAACGCAGCTCCATATTTGGCCCAGCACTGCCACCGGGAGCATATTTTGTCAGAGCCACAGACGGGCTGCACCTGTCGTAAGTAATAAAGCCAAGACCTAGTTGCGCCCCTCCCCCCACGCAACGAAAACGCTATTGCAGAACTGGATGATCACAATTTGCGGCCAGAAACTGCAAGAAACGATGTAGCGCATTATAGCTATCCGAAGAGATAGGTCTTCATTATCAGATTTCCTATGTATATGCTTCGTCGGATTCATGGGGTCTATAAAAGCAGCGAACCGAAATTCCTGTAGTGGTGTTGAGATAGTTGAATCGTATATTGGGGGCAAACGGACCAATAAGCACGCGGATAAAAAGCTGAATGTTGGATGGGGACAATGGGCAAACTTCTGGTAATTGCTGCAAAACGGCATAATGGTGCGATCATTGCCAAACCGGCTCAGAGTGCAGATAGTAGAACATCAACCGAATTTACGATGGATTCGATTGAGTGGGTTACAACCATTTGCACAGATGAGCCCAAGATCAATGGCCGTTTGCCATTCAGGCACGATTCCGTCAATCACAGCCACAGAGAATTGATGTGGGGCAATGTGCATACAAACAATATTGAATCATTAGGATGTTGTTCAATCGTTCACGGATGATATGTGGTACCACATATTCGTGAAGCACCCACATCGTTACGCGAGCGTAGCAACAATGTGGCTGAATATCGGAAACTACGAAGTTGGTGCCTTTGGCCGCATGGCTGTATTGGAAGGCAGGATTAGTGGGAGTGGATTTTTCTATAGAGACCTGCCGCCGTAATGGGGGATTATATAACCGGAAAGAAAGTATGGGATACTAATGACCAAATGCGGCTGATGCGGTGGTCACGGTGGGTGGGTAGCCAATAATTAGAGGGCCTAAAATCAGCAGAAACGGACCATTTGGGGTGGATCTATTCCTCCTTACCGAATAAATGGGACTCTTTCCCAGTCAGACCCGAGCTTGAATAAGGGAATTATGCCTGAACGAGCTATCTTGCGCAGTTGTGTATATAATTCACCTAAGTTTCACAATTTGTTTAAATGGATTGGTACGCCAACGCCCTGAATGAGCTTGAAAACAAGCCCAAGGCTCAGGAATCTGAGGTATGTAACCATTTAATTACTCCCGTGCTCATGAAAGTATTGGGATTTTCCATCAGCGAGATTGATATGGAACGCCACGAGGGGCGTAGGC
>JAPPBZ010000217.1 GCA_026702635.1 Bacteroidota bacterium | reverse complement strand
CTGCCCGCAAAACGGCAATGGCTTTAGCAGAATTGATCCTGCGCCGCTATGCAAAGGATACGCTTGATATTGTTGCATTTGGAGATGATGCATGGGAGGTATCCATCAAGGATTTACCGTACCTGCAGGTGGGGCCCTATCACACGAATACGCACGCCGGGCTTCGCCGTGCGCGCGAAATTCTCCGCCGACGAAAAAATCGGAATAAGCAGATATTTATGATTACCGATGGGAAGCCGAGTTGTCATTTTGAGCGGGGGAAGCTTTACAAGAATGTATTTGGACTGGATCGTAAAATTGTGAACAAGGTTCTGGATGAGGCGGTCATTTGCCGCCGGGAGGGAATCACAATTACAACCTTTATGATTGCGAGAGATCCATATCTGCAGGGATTTGTTCGGCAACTCACGGACGCAAACCATGGGCGGGCATACTATGCAGACCTGGATAATCTGGGAGAGTTTCTGTTTGAAGATTATGTGCGCAACCGGCGCAAGTATCTGCATTAGGAGAGCCGAGTATCGTGAAATCACCGATTCCACCCAAAAAGAGCCTAGGACAGCACTTCCTGAATGACCCCAATACTGCCCGTCGTATTGTTGGGGCATTGGAAGCACCAGCGGATGCACATGTAGTGGAGATCGGTCCAGGTGTCGGTGCTTTGACAGGGCTTCTACATGAACGCTTTGAAAATTTTGAAGCGATTGAAGTAGATTCACGGGCAGTTACCCATCTTCGTGAATGTTATCCGAATTTGAATATGCGGCAGGCGGATGTACTTGAAATAGATTGGCGGAGTCTTGGTAATCTACCGCTACACATCATCGGCAACTTGCCCTACAACATTACTAGTCCCATTCTATTCGGACTACTGGCTGCGTATGATGTCATGAGTCAGGCGGTTTTGATGGTTCAAAGAGAGGTCGCTGAACGAATCGTGGCACAGCCCCGCACCAAGGCATATGGAATTCCAAGCGTATTTGCGCAGCTATATGCCCGCCCGAGTATATTATTCAAGGTCAGCCGTAATGTATTTGAACCCAAGCCAGCTGTGGAGAGCGTGGTAATTCGGCTTGATTTTGAAGGAGTAGAAGCCCCAGATGTAGATACGGGGCTGCTGCATGCGGTGGTTCGTGCAGGGTTTGGGATGCGGCGGAAGGTACTTCGAAATAGCCTCCAGAAGTGGGCTGCTGATATCCCGGATCGCTGGAGGCGGTGTCGCGCAGAAGAATTGTCCCCTGCTGATTATGTGATGCTTGCACGTTATTTTCAGGATCGTTCGCAAATCATTCGAGATTCTTTAGACAACCAGTAATCGAATGTCTACCCTCAGCGCCAGATTAAATGAAAATTCGGCTCCCAGAGAGCTGGACGAGGTAATTGCCCAGGAAGTGGAGTTGCGGCTTGAGGAAAATGATTTTGCGGCTGCACTAGATTTGTTGCAGCAACTGCATCCAGCCGATATCGCACGGCTTGTTACGGAGCTAGGGCGCGATCATGCGGCATCTCTCACTCTTGCGCTCCCAACCATAACAGGTGCAAATGTGCTGGCGGAGTTGGATGAGGCGTTTTGCGCAGACCTACTCTCGGAGGTTTCGACTGAGCGCATTACCGCTCTTCTCAATGAATTGGAATCCGACGATGCAGCGGATGTCCTTAGCAACTTGGATGAAACTGTACGTCAGAGGGTTCTCCGGGTTTTAGAGGATCGTGAGTCCGTCAAGGGGCTTCTCGAATACGGCGAGGAGACAGCAGGTGGTATCATGGCCACCGAAGTTGTTTCAGCGCTAGCAAATTGGACCGTTGCCGAAGCTACAGAAGAAATCCGCCGGAATGCGGAGAATACGCAGGACCTGTACGTAGTTTTCGTGATTGACGAGGCAAAAAAACTAAAAGGATTCGTGACGATTCGTCGTCTGTTACTATCCCCGTCGGATGCGGTGATTGGCGATGTGATGCGAACAGATATTCGTTACGTGACGGCAGAGGTCGATCAGGAAGAAGTCGTTAGGATAATGGAAAGGTATGATCTGGTCTCCTTAGCGGTCGTAGACGATAATCGGCGTTTGATTGGGCACGTAACGATTGATGACGCAGTTGATGTCATTCGTGAGGAGGCTGAAGAGGATTATCTGCGGCTTAGTGGCATCACGGGTGATGAAGATCAAACAGATACCGTGTTCAGCATCACGCGTGGTCGCCTGCCTTGGCTACTGTTAGGTATGGTTGGGGCCGTATTTGCGGGGAGCGTCATCGGCGTATACGAAGAAAATATTCGGCGTGCTTCGGTGCTCGCAGCATTCATTCCTGTCGTGATGGCTATGGCGGGAAATGCTGGCATTCAAAGTTCAGCAATCATTGTTCAGGGATTGGCGTCGGGAGAAGTATGGTCGGTCAATATGCTCCGACGCATGGGTAAAGAAGTTTATGTAGCCATAGCTAATGGACTGGCTCTAGCTGCGGTGATGATCGTGGCAGTGTTAGTTGTATTCGGCTGGATGGCAAGTATTTGGCCATCTTTCGTTATTCAAGCCCCGGATCCCTGGCGTCTGGCTGCAACAGCAGGGCTATCGCTCTTTGTCGTGGTCATTCTTGCAGCGGTCATTGGAGCAACAATCCCGCTGATGCTGGACCGGATCGGAGTTGATCCAGCCTTGGCCACAGGCCCCTTTATTACCACCAGTAATGATATAATCGGGCTTTTGGTGTTTTTTATGCTGGCAGCAGTTCTTTACCTGCCGTTCATATGACCCGGAGTCTTCTCACGCTTTGAGAAATCTGGCTCGTGAGTCTGTTCCGAACCCGTGGTGCTAAGCTTACAAAGCGGGTGGAATTAACCAAAAATCAATTCCTGAACTCGCTGATCTTTGGCGCTCACCTCGTCGAGCATCGCTGCTTTGTAGTCGAGAAAACGCTTTTGAAGTGCAGCATCCGAAGTGGCAAGGATCTGAACCGCTAGAAGAGCTGCATTTTTTGAGCCGTCAATCGCAAGGGCGGCTACGGGAATCCCACTTGGCATCTGGACGGTAGCCAGGAGAGCATCAAGCCCCTTGAGTGCACCTGAATTAATCGGAACACCAAGTACGGGCAGTGGTGTATTGGCAGCGAGAACTCCCGCAAGATGGGCCGCTACACCTGCGCCGGCAATCAATACCTTGATTCCACGGGTATGTGCCGTCGTTGCATATTCGTGCGCTCGATCAGGCGTACGATGGGCGCTCATTACGCGTATTTCAAAGGGAATATCGAATGATTCCAGAATATCTGTTGCTTTACGCATGACGGGAAGATCAGAATCACTTCCCATCAAGATCCCTACCAGAGGGGAGGTTGCAGAGGACATGACGATAGTTTAAGAAATCGGGTTAATTACGTAAAAGTTTTTCAAGCGTGACTTCATCAGGCACAAGTACTTCACGGGCTTTGCCCCCGGCAAAGGATCCAACGATCCCAGCCTGTTCAAGTTGATC
>JAPPBZ010000032.1 GCA_026702635.1 Bacteroidota bacterium | reverse complement strand
CATCGTCACATTGGACACTATAGAAGGGGTTTCTGGTTTTAGTACCGCACGGTTGGAGTGTATATGAACCGACTGAAGGCTTTTGGTCTTTCTATTTTCTCGACTCTATTATTCCTCATTGTCGCCATACTGGTCGTGTCTTTACTGGTGAACATTCCGCTGGTAAAGGAGGCATTCTTTCCCGTTCAGGTCGCCTCGTCCATTAGTACTACTGAGATCGAATCCCCGGGGCCTACGGATATTTATCAGGTTGAGGTTCGCAATGGGGTAGGGGTCCGTGGCGTAGCTGAACGAATGCGGACGTACCTGCGCTCAAAAGGATACGATGTTGTGGGCGTGGGAAATCATTTGTCCTTTGATGTTGAGCAGACGATCATTATAGATCGGATCGGCAATCGGGAAATCGCCCAACAGGTCGCTGCATCTCTTGGTCTGCCACCTGAACGTGTCCAACAGGATGTGCGCAGTGAATTTCATCTGGATGTCTCCATCATTCTGGGCAAGGATTATGGGGTTATCCCTCCATTCGCACCCCCCCAAAGTACTTCTCCCATTCAAGACTCAGATAATGGTAACTGAGCCACCTTTGGTCACATCTTCTGCCACGCCGAACAAGAAGCGGCTAAGTCCTATACCCGTGCAGATTCTTGCCCAGGAAGCTTTGACAGCCGTACAGGAAAAGAAGGCTTCTGATGTGGTCATTATGGATATGCATAAGGCCAGTGGCATTGCCGACTACTTTATCCTGTGCTCAGGCACATCAGACATCCAGGTTAGGGCCATTGCGGAGGCGGTTGAGAAACGACTCAAGAGTGAATGTCAGGAGGTTCCGTGGCATATTGAAGGCACAGAGCACCGCCAGTGGGTATTACTCGATTATGTGGATCTAGTTATTCACATATTCACGCCTGAGAGACGTGAATTCTATGACCTTGAACGGCTATGGAGTGATGCGCCGATAGAACGGGTGGATGAGGGACCCGCGGTTCTGCTTCATTCATGAGAACAGGATTTGCAACCCTCACTGTGCTCCTGCTCGGGTATGTGATGGCTTGCAGCGGATCCAACACCGCAACGTCTACAGAACCAGATATGCGGTTTGGACACCGGTACGAAGGAGTACCGCCGGATGGGTATCACACGGTCACGATCAGCGTGCCTGAACAGGGGCACACGTTCACCTATTTTCCCGCAACTTTCGATCGTGTATTTGTACGACCAGAACTGTTTCACTTGGAGCAGGACACCGTAGCGGTGGAGATCTTGGTCAAGGGCAGCTTGCCGGATGCATGTATGGAACTGCATGCTTTTGATCAGGAGAGGATGGGGAATATCATCACGGCCACACTGCAGATGCGCCGCGGCCAATCACGTGTATGTGTAACCGCCCGTCGTCCCTATCGGCTATATCTAGTGTTGGAGGGTGGCTTCGTTCAGGGGCACTACACGCTGAAGCTCAATGATTCGACCATACCTTTTACGGTTCGAAAGCTTGAGACCAGAGAATAAGATTATCGCTCTTACAACACAGAGAAAGGCGTAATAACCCTCCTGGCTTCAACGGTTATCTAGTGCATAGAGTTATCGGGGTTGGATGCCCAGGGAAATTGAGTTCCGCAAATCCTGACTTCAGGGATGTGGACGATCCCGGAATCATGATGAAGATGATGGGGCTGTGCAGTAGCCGGATCGAAGGGGCCAGCTATCCGACGTCAGTCTACTCACCGACAGAATTTCCAACCTTTTTTGAAGGGGTTAGGGACGCTCGAAGGTTCTGTTGATCAGTCAGATCCTCTAGGTATGCGTATGCATCGGAGCTATGGAGTATCTGAGAATTTGCACCAAACACCTCGTCAAAGTGATGCACAACAAAATTGGACACTTCATCAAGGTTGCATGGTCGGTTCAATTCTTGAGCGATTGAGGTAACCCCCCGATCCGAAATCCCGCACGGCGTGATTCGGTCGAAGTAGTTCAGGTCTGGATGCACATTCAATGCCAGACCGTGTGTAGTAACCCATCGGCTGGCATGGATGCCAAAGGCACAGATTTTCCTCTCAAAGCCCTCGGTACCGACCCAAACCCCCGTTCGCCCTGGTACACGAAATCCGACCAGGTTATATTCGCTAAGCGTACGAAGTACAATCTCTTCAAGGTTACGCATAAAGCGGTGCAAGTCACGATAAAACCTGTCTAGATCCAATAAGAGGTATACCACGAGTTGGCCTGGACCGTGATAGGTGACATCCCCTCCACGATCAATATATACGACCTCAGCATCACCCGGCGCAAGTAAATGCCGGTCATCTCCACTCTTTCCCATCGTGAAAACCGGTGGGTGCTCCAGCAGGAGTAGCACATGGGGTAAGTACGCGTGACTCTTTTTTGCTTGAATGAGACGCTCTTTAACGGCCTCTTGAAGTGCCCATGTCGGCCGGTAAGCTACACGCCCCAGATAGCACGCTATAGATGATTCGGATTGCAACTGTCTAATGGGAAAAATTTACGCGCAAATTAAAGCCACCATTGATGGTGGTATAGGGGAGTCTTCGGCTGTCGCCAATAAAGTCTTCGTACTGCACAAAGACATCTGCCGAAACAACATTACTGAACTGGTAGGCAATTTTTGGCTGTGCCTGAATTCTTGACGTACTTGTCAGTACGTCGACATAAGGCTCTTCAAGAACGTCGGATACATTAAATTCGGGATCAACGGCTGCGACCTCCATAGCCCGACGGATGTAGAAACTTCGATCATCGTTGGCAATGCGGGACAATGAGAGCGAGAAGTTAATGCGGTTGTTGAGCGTCCGACCAAGAAATGGAAGCCGCAGGCCTGACTTGGCCCAGGATGCTGTTAGCGAAATCTCGTTACTTCGGTTTTCATTCACGACATTATTGGTTGTGCTCAAGGAATAAGAATTGGTCTTATTCCATGCGATACTGGTCTGAATATTTCCCCTGAACGATAGATCTACCGCGATTAATGGTTGAAACCGTTCATTGATTCGCACCGCATCCACTTCCTCTTGTGGAATAGTAAAGGCGATCAAGGGCCCTTCCCCCAAATAAAAATTGTCAGGCTGCCCACCACGAAGATTTGACCTGAAATCAGCTGAAAAGCTACTGGCGTAACTGTGGCGCAGGGTAGCATTCTGGAAAATTCTCCGAATCAGCGGCCAGTTGGCAATTCCTGAATAACTGAGACTCCAACCCGGCAGCGGAAAGGGCATATTTCCGCCAGATCCGAGCACGAGATAACTTGATTGGAAGTTCCGATAAACCAGACGGTTGGTCAGGACCGTTGATTCCAGTGTGTCAGGCAAGGGGCCATCCGAAGTGCATGCCGCTCCGCAATCCGAGCGGTATTGATTCAGTTGTGATTGAAATAAATCCTGATAGGAGGCAGCGAAACTCCAGGCGGAAACCGTAACGTCACTGGTCCGTGTGGTGTCCGCCCCCGGTTGTCCGTTATCC
>JAPPBZ010000121.1 GCA_026702635.1 Bacteroidota bacterium | reverse complement strand
ATACGGATGCTTGGTGCACTCAGGAAGCAATATCCTGATGCAGAGTTTAACCTGATTCTCGGGGGTGACAGCCTAGTGCATTTTGACACATGGTTACAGCCGGAGGCGATTGCCAAAGAGGTGAAACTATTGGTTTATCCTCGGATGGATCATCCTGTCACGCATACGGCTTTAGCTTTGCCTGACTATTTGTCGGGGCGGGTTGAGTTTGCGGACGCCCCGATCATGCCCTTGAGTGCTGAATATATCCGCAAGAGGCTTTTCGAAGAAAAATCAGTGCGCTACTTGGTCCTGGAAAGTGTACTGGACTACATTAACAAACATCATATCTATAAGGATACAACCGGGACCGAGCATCATTTCCGTTTGAGATCATGGGCTTTTTAGACTTTCTCACGGGCAACCAGCCGCCGCTAATCAAAGATGCCTTGGATGATATCAAGGTTATGCTGGATACGGGGCGCAATTTATTCGCGGCATCGAGCGGGCGATTGTTGGAAAATGAAATTCTTGACGAAGATCTGTCGGCGCAGGAAGCTGTAATTTGTAAGCGTGAGCACTCGGTACGTCGGGCGGTACTGGAGCATTTGAATATTGACCCGAAACGGGAGTTGGTTCTGTGTATGAAGCTTTTAACCGTTGCGCAGGAAGCAGAGCGGATTGGACGTATGGGGCGTGTTATGGAATCGGCGGCTTTGCTGGCGACTCATCCTCGCATTGGTTCTATTGTAGATGAAATCCGTGAACTGCGAAATCAGACACTTGCACAATTTGACGCTGCTCGAGATTGTTTTTTGGAAGGGGATATAGAGAAAGCAAAGATGGTCCAAGATGAGCAAAAGAAGATCGCAGAAGTATTGCGGGGTATTTTTGATCTGTTGGCCAACTCGGAATTACCAGCAAACAGGGCCGTAGTATGCACGATTGGTGCCTGCTCGATTGGGCGAGTTGGAGAGCATCTGGCAAGCATTGCCCGCTGCGTAACGGAGCCGCTTCATCGTGTTCGAGAAAGAGATCAGGTATAGAAATTTGATAAGACTTTGCTTTTCAGGAGTAGGACGTATGGACCATTTCACTATTTTCGAACCATCACAAACGATCAAACAGTCATGGCACTGACGTACTCGAAAATGACAGAATTGGGGTCAAAGGCTCCAGGATTCGACTTACCCGCCAGCAATCCCCAGATTGCCGGGAGCAAGATCTTCAGTCTTGAGGATCTGGTAGATGGTGCTCCGTTTGCCATTGTATTCATGTGCAATCATTGTCCATTTGTCATCCATGTTGAGGATGCATTGATCCGTGCTGCGCAGGTCTGTAAGGATAAGGGCGTGAATCTGGTTGGAATCAGCAGCAATGATGCCGTCCAGTACCCAGAGGATTCATTTGAGGCAATGGGACAGCGTGCAGCGGATAAGAAATATCCTTTCCCCTATCTGTATGATGAATCCCAGTCGGTGGCCAAGGCCTATGGCGCAGAATGTACTCCAGATTTTTTCTTGTACGATGCAAACCATTGTCTTGCTTATCGGGGACGGTTTGATGAAACTCGTCCGGGAATGGGGCAGTCGACTGGAGAAGAATTTCTGCAGGCTTTGGACGAACTCCTAAACTTGGGGGTCGTCACAATGCCACAGCGTCCCTCCATGGGCTGCAATATCAAGTGGAAGTAGTCCAGGACATGGATTGGATCGTGTTATTGCCTCCACTGGTGGCGATTGGTCTTGCGTTGTGGACCCGACAGGTATTTCTGTCATTGGTTGCGGGCCTCTGGGTTGGAACAACCATACTGGCCGGAGGAAACCCAATCGAAGGGTTGGCCCAGATGGCCAATGTGATGGTCGCCATATTTGCTGAGCCATCAAACACCAAAATCCTGCTCTTCAGCCTTTTGGTCGGAGGGTTGATCGCATTGGTACAGGTTTCGGGGGGAGTCGCCGCTTTTGTGCGTGTTGTGCAGAAAGCGGGACTTGCCAAGACACGTAGAGGAGTGGAGTTACTTGCCTGGTTTACGGGTCTTCTTATCTTCGTGGAATCCAGTATTACATCCCTGGTTGTAGGTACACTTAGTCGACCATTTTTCGATCGTCTGAAACTGCCACGGGAAAAACTGGCATACTACTGCGATGCGACCAGCGCTCCTGTTTGTATGGCAATTCCTCTCAACGGCTGGGGAGCATTTGTGTTGGGATTGTTGCTGGTTCAGGGATACGAAACGACTGCAGTGAATACGCTGGTTGCTGCGTTGCCCTACAATTTTTTTTCACTTCTAGCGATTTTTTTTGCACTGCTGCTTGCTTTGACCGGATGGGGATTCGGACCAATGCGCAGGGCGGAGCGTCGGGCGGCCACGACCGGGCAGTTGATTCGTCCTGGATCTAGTCCAATGATTGCAGATGAGGTGGCCGGTTTGGAGCCGATTCACCCAGACCGGGGTCGGGTTTATGACTTTTTGGCCCCAATCGCTGTAATGATAGGTATGATCTTTGTCAGCCTCTACGTGACGGGGGATGGTAATCTGATGGAGGGAAGTGGCTCAACTGCGGTATTATGGGCTGTAGGGATTGCAGTGATAGTAGCGATGATCATTTATATGATCCCACGCAAGGGAGAAATGCTGTTAACTCCCGCAAAATCCACCGATTATGTCATTAAAGGAGCATCAGGTTTGGTTGGCGTAGTTGCGCTTTTAGTTCTGGCCTTTGCGCTTGGCAAGGTTTCGCGTGACTTGGAAATGGGACCCTACATTGTTTCGATTTTGGGAGAGGACATCTGGACCTGGTGGTTGCCGGCGTTGGTTTTTGCAATAGGATGTGTTGTATCCTTCACTCTGGGGTCATCCTGGACTACGTTCGCGATCTTGATTCCCTTGGCATTGCCATTGGCTGCAGGGCTGGGAATCTCTGAGCCACTTATGCTCGGGGCGATCCTTTCAGGGGGAGTCTATGGAGATCATGCATCACCGTTATCGGATACATCCATCATATCCTCAATGGCCTCTGCTTGCGATCATGTCGATCATGTGAATACGCAGCTGCCTTACTCTGCACTCATTGCGGGTATGTCATTTTGTGCGTTTCTGGTTGCCGGGATCTTGGCCTGACTACCAGGTACGTTTGATCACGCGCTCAAGGGGTTCATTGTTGCGATAGGGACTACGCTCGGGGAGGTGGTAGGTATCTCCGGGGCTCAAAAAATAATAGTGGCCTTCCCCTTCAATCATGTGCTGTCTATCATAAATCACGACATACGAGGATCCGATTACTTCAAACCAGTCCTGTTGCACGACAATGGCGGTGTTTTCATCAATTCCAATGCCAAGTAGCTCAGGATGAGCATGGAGGATTTCAAGGAGGTCCCACTGGCGATTACGTCGTAGCAGGTGTTGGTCGATGGCTGTGTTTTGCATAAACCCAAAACCTTCTTCATGATCGATCCGTCGGCGATCGAGATCGTGCTCGGCGACCAGCTTGCGCACTGCCGGGCTGAGGGGCGG
>JAPPBZ010000075.1 GCA_026702635.1 Bacteroidota bacterium | reverse complement strand
CCGGTCAGGAGCCGAGCGTGCCGGTCCTTCTCCGCGAGGTCGGCGATGGTCTGGCCATGCGATAATAGTCTGATTCCTGCGGCACCTGTGCCACACAGGGCAGCGAAATGATCAGTGACAGAACAACTCGAAAAAGGTTTTTCATGAAGACACTACCACTCGATAACATAGTTGACAGATGCAGGCGCGCCAGACTGGTCTTGTTGTAATGGAATCATGAGCACTTGACCATTTTGCGATGGTTGGATTGATGCATCCGAATCTGTTTCAACATACCAGGTAAACCCGTCAATCGCATAACGGCGATCGTTGATTGCATCAATCTGGTCGCTGACTGCGATGCGCACCCAGATTGGTTCGTTTTTGTCACCTATGAGAATCAGCGTACGTGACAGTCCTGATGCATCGTCTTTCGGTTGGATATGATCCTCCAGAACGGCGTTCCCGAGTGAGTAGATGAATACGGGGTGGGGTGTCAGTCGATACCCGGTAAATTTAAGCTTTGTGTCCTCGGTAGTATTAATTGCGGAATGTCCCGAGAATGTCAGAAGGCTTCCAAGGGGAAGGATCGTCTGATCATGTCCTCGATTATGCCACATCGGTGCTGCATCTACAAAAGGGCCACGCCATGCATGCAACAGGGACGCGGTAGACAGATCCAGACTGTAATGGATACCGTTGGGGTTGCCAATAGCCATTGAATGGGTGTGTTTGATTCCGCGATGGACGATGAATCCACGCAGCGGCATAGGCTCATTGCCGACCGTGATCGGAATCCGTTCAGCGGCAGGCGCTCCCTGGAGCGGCTGGAGAAGCGGAGATGTCCGGGTAGAGGGTCCTTCAACGCTGAGAGAGACCTGGGGAGGCCCCCAGCCGATTGCCTTGAAATATCCAAAACTGAATGGGTGCATTCCTTCGTTCAGGAAGACATCTCCGTACACGGAAGGTTGATTCCGATCATGTTTCAGAACTTCCTGGTCTGCAATCTGCAATAATGCACCGCCAATTGAATGACTCGACCAGTGCGGATCACCAGATATCCAGTCTAGTGTAGCATCAAAGCGATACGTGCCACTTACAGGGATATGAATGGTGCCTTCGTAGCGAAGTGCAATTGGATCGGCAGAGATTACCGTGTGCTCTTGCAGGTCACGGATGTTTCCCGTGGCCGTGGCTGTTCCCGTGGAATTCCAAATCACTTCCTCCGAAGGGTCATCAGTATATTCGAAGTAAGTCACATTACTCACGGAAACAGGCGCCCCTCCGCTCATGCGGTAGCGAATATTGCGAAATGCAACAGGTCCGTGATCTCCCTGGATCATAAGAGGTCCAACAGGAGATTCGTCCTGAAAACCAGCGGCGCGAGTTGGCCCAGAAACAGTTACATTTTCCTGGATGATGCTACCATTCAGGATGACTTGCACAAAGCGGGCGGGCCGGATTTTGTTGCCATTTTCATCGAAGTCGGGTGCATCAAACACAATGCGGAGGGATTGCCACAGGCCCGGTGCACGGCTGGCATTGATGCGTGGTGGACGCCCTTCAAATCCCCGTCCCTCATCTTCATTCCATCTCTGATAGATCCCACCGACATCCCCGAATGTGACATGAGGGCGCTTCCAGCTGTCCAATAGTTGGACTTCGTAGCGCCCCTGGAGATAAATACCGGAGTTGGATCCTGGCGGCATCATGAATTCAAGTTCAAGTTCGATATCTCCATGTGTCCACTTGGTGAAGAGGTTCTCTCGAGCACATTCGGTAGGTTGATTTACGAGGATTCCCTTCCCTGGTGTAGTGGACAAACTGTGGTGGAGAGCAAGATCACTGTAGACACTGCCGGCTAGCATCCAGTTTTCTGCTGGTTTATCGAATGCAGAGAGAGACTCCAGGGATAAGGTCTGCAGCGGTAAGCCGTTTTGAGCACTCGCTGCAGAACTAACGGTTAGCAGTGCAATGAAGAAAAATAAAGATCGCATAGGGGGTAGTTCTCAATAATATCGCACCGTGGTTCGCAGGTAATCCGGCATCATATGGCGAGGGTTTCTGAAATGCTTCTGCAAATCACTCGATCAAGTCGTAGGAGAGATCCATCTATGTGCAATCCGCAAACTGCTTCATATTGATATGAGGCTCCCTGGTGAAGGGAGTGGAGGACGGAAACCAGCCGAAATAACGATTGCCTCAACCACATTATTCTTTTGCAGTGAAATGCCGGTACAGGAGCCAGGTGGATAGAAAGGCAATGAGAAAAATAGTCGCAGGTACTACAACACCCCATAGAAAATTAAACTCTTCCATCGCTCTCGCTTTGATTGTGTTTACGCCAGGCGCGGTAGGCCAGTATAAGCCCCAGAAAAGATGCCGCGTATGCGATCGTCATACCAATGACTGTAGCTAATGCCTGGTTCATGATGCTTTCTCGTCAACTGATTTCCATCGAACTTTCGCTTCCAATTCTCGCAGATAGCCCTGCTGCTTTGTTTCGTACTCCTTGGAAATAGCCTTGAGCTTTGGATCGATCACAAGATGCAGAAGCACAGTCATTACAATCCCGATGGCCAGCATAATATACCCAGACATCTGCAGCAGGATTGACAATGCTGCACCGATCGTAACCAGTACATAGCACAAAGGGGAGAGAACAATGGCGATCCAGTCCTCTTTGGTCCATTCATCGGCTTCATTGGCCGACCATTTTCGGCGAATCATGAGGTATCAGGGTAAGTGTCGGCGGGACGGCTGGCTTCTTCAGCACCAGGAGCCGTTTCACCGTTGGTCATAATCAGGCCGCGGCGCATCGCCTCCTCTCGCACGGGCCCCCACCAACCAATGGGACGCGACATCACGTAGTAATGGACGAGGTGGTCCATGGGTTCGGACTTTGTAAGAAGGGTCACCGGAAAATATACCATTGCACCGAGAATCATCAGAATCCAGAACTGCTGATAATCCAATAGATGTGGGATCAAGTTCAACTCTGGTAGAATCCACACAACCAGCCAACTGAATCCCAGATTCGCGATCCAGGATGACAGGTATCCCCAGGCATTAAAGCGCCACCATACGACCTGCAGAATGTTTGGCAGCCAGATCCCTGCCGCCATAATCCATAGTGCAAAAATGAGCCAGGAGGTAATATCCTCCATGATCAGGCCGTAGAAAAAAGATCCGAGCAGCAAGATTCCAGTGGATATTCTGCCTACCTGGACGAGACGTTGTTCGCTTGCTTTGGGATTGACGTAATGTTGATAGAGATCACGTGTAGCATAGAGAGCACCAAGATTGAGGTGCGACGAGATTGTAGATAGGTGGATCGCTAGTATGGCTGCGAAGAAGAATCCGAGCATCCCTGCGGGCAGGTAGTCGAATCCGAGGCGGAACCACCCCATCTCATATTCGCTCTGTTCTGTGATTCCTGGAAAGAGGACAAAAAAGGCTAGAATGGCAACCGCCCATACGGAATTTCGAACCAGGCCGAGGATGGTTCCCCACCATATAC
>JAPPBZ010000312.1 GCA_026702635.1 Bacteroidota bacterium | reverse complement strand
CAAGGCTAACAGCAGAAAAGCAACCAGTCCCACAGGGAGACTCCACCTCCATGCGCTTCGATATCTCGTATGCACTACAGGAATTTGATCTATGATCGCAATGAAGACAGCTCTGTGAAGAGACGGTTAATTTCGATCAAATATACAATGAATTTTGAGTTCGAACAAATTAATCATCTCTATTTTGTTATTCGCTCAAATTAGCCTATTATTTACGGAAATTCCACCTTCCGTTGGTAGCATGCTCCAAAGGTTTAACGCTTGGCTCGACGAGTATCGTGAGATCGCTTTTGATCTAATTCGGATTTACTTGGGACTTGGACTGCTCGCACGAGGAATACTCTTTCTGGTCAATGCCACCACCTTCGTTGCACTGTTGCCCGAAGAGGCACCGGCATGGCTACACGCCGAGTGGGCGCATCTCAGTGTGGCGGGGCTCCATATTGCTGGGGGACTGGCGATCACGGTCGGCATCTGGACCCGGATTGCTGCCCTTTCACAGGTCCCGATTCTTTTTGGTGCCGTTTTTCTAAGTCTGGGAAGTCTCTTTTCGGCGAATCAGTCTCTGGAACTCTCTTCGCTTGTCTTCTTCATTCTGCTTCTAGTTGTGATTTGTGGATCTGGGCGTTGGAGTATTGATCATAGGATCCAAGATTCGCGGAATGAACTCCAGCTTATTCTGGCAAAGCTTTATCCCTTCCGCTCACATGCCTTTGATCTTTTGCGCATGTACCTAGGGCTTGGATTGCTGGTACGTGGTATGCTCTTCATTGCAGATGCAAACAGTTTTCTGGACCTGATTGGGGCAAATCCATCGGACATGCTCCGCTCGACGGTCCTATTGCACTATGTCGCCCTCTCACATTTACTTGGCGGATTTATGCTGCTCACCGGACTGCTTTCCCGTGTCGGAGCACTCATCCAGATTCCAATCTTGGTCGGAGCCGTATTTGTAGAAGAAATGTCTGGCGGGCTGACTGCGGGGACTCAGGGCTTTGAAGTGGCCATGCTGACCCTGTTTCTTCTAATTCTGATTTTCCTCTATGGATCCGGGGACATCTCAAGCGATCATTACTTCTTCAGGCAGAGTGCTGGACCCACTCCAACCCGCACGACCGTGACCGCACATGCGGCAGAAATTCTTAGCCAAGACGTGCCCAAGGATCGCCAATTTGCTGATCCTGTTGAGATTCTAGCTGTCCCGGAGGCACTTACATCCGAAGAGTCCATCAACGAGATCCTGTCCAATCCTCGCATCGTAGCCCAAGCGCACTACAGCTTCTGGGGTTGGGCCATGTTTCTGCTTGACGTAACCCCACACCCTAAAGAAATTACATTCAAGGATGTACACACTGGGCAAATTCTACGTCGTAGCAAGGACCCTCGTGTGCTTCAGCAGTTCAGATACCGCTAACGCCTGTGCGCTGGAGGTACTCATCCTCTTTCGCACGCATGATTTTCTGTTCCTTAGACGTGCTGTCGCGGTACCCCAGAAGGTGAAGTACTCCGTGCACAATATAGCGACAGGCCTCCTGGGTAAACGTTGCACCATAGTCTTGGCAGTGTTGCTCCGCAAAATCAAGACTGACATACACCTCCCCGTCAATCATTGGCCCATGGCCGAGTGAGAAGCTCAACACATCTGTATCGTAGTCCGCATCTTTCCACTCCCTGTTCAAACTGCGAAGCTGTTGAGCATGCGTGAGAATGATGTCCAACCTTCGAACCCTCTTCTGCTCCCCTTCCAACACCTGATCGACAAGCTTTTCCACCAGATCGATGTCCAACTCTAGGTGTGGATGCTCATTGCCTATGACGACCGCGCGATCTGGTGGTAGACCAGGCAGATCAGACCAGTAGTCTTCTCGTTCAGCCTTCAATTGAAATATCCTCGTCTTCGTCGAACTTGAAGCCTTCCAGGATCCCCTCTGCCATCAGAAATGAGATGACACTGTTTGAAATCTGACTGGGCATCTTGGTATAGTCCATATCCAGTAACCGTCGATCATAATTGGAATAGACCTGGCACCAGGCGGTCGCCTGTACCACGAGCGCATTCACCACATTGTGACCTTTCGCATAGAAAATGACCTCCCGGAAATCCTCCTCGGCCACCAGCCCGGTACACCCAACCAGGTGGAGTTGGCAACTGGTCGTTTCAGCGGTGATGATGTGACCAGGGATTTCGTCTTTGAGATCCCCGGGAAACTCCACATCAACCGAAATCTCCAGCTTAACGATCTGCCCTAGATCTTCGTTCTTGATCTCGTAGCATACGACGCGATCCTTTCGAATGGGCTCTGCACCCAGCGTACGACCGATGCGCTCGAAATCATGCTCCTGAAATTGAAAACTCATATTCGACATCTGTTGTCCTAAGGCTGCTGAACCCCATTCTCGTATTCTGGATCCAGAAGTGCGGAATCCTGTGGGATAGATTGGTCCATATTTTGGGTTCCGTCGAGAGAATCCTCATCAAACATCCCCACCGCGGCAGCACGCATTTCTTCTGCAGTCACATTTCCTTCTTCTCCAACGGATTCCCGAATTTTGTTTTCAAATGCCGCCGCCCCTTCAAAATCACCAGCTTGCAGATATGCAGCTCTGATGGTCTGCAAAAACGTGAAGACATAATCATCAAACCCCTGGGCATTGTTTAGATCCAGCCGGTGCATCAGTAAGGGTTCTGACTGTTTGAGTATCTCTAACGCCTTGGCATAATCGCCTGCCTCCTGGTAAACGCGTGCAGTATAGATGAACGAGACGTAGTCCCCGGGAATGGTCGTAAACGGGATCTGTTCAAGCAAATGGTCCATGAGACCGAGCCCTTCATCCACCTGTCCTCCCTGAACCAATGTCGCAGCCGTCTGGGCAAAAATATTTCTGTAATTGTCTACCATCCGTCGGATATTTGCATCATAGTAGACCTCGGGGTTATTCAGGTTCCGGAACCTAAACGTTTTCAGCCGCTCTGGTGTTATTCCTAGTTCAACCCTGCCCAACGGATCATCATGACGGATGGGAACCACGCGCATCGCCTGTCCCTCGAGCTGTAGATAGTTTTCAAGATCAAGGCGTCCATCAGGGGAAACGGTGACTGCAAAGTATACAGGTCGCTCCCAGCCGTCCATCGCTGTACCACGAATAATGTCGAGGGCAGCAATGTCCGCACCATAAAGAAGATTCAGAGGCTCCCCTGTATCTGGGTCGGTTGTGTAGGGTCGACCAGTGAGAGTCCAGGACATTGTGGTATCGATCGCTCCGGTCCATCTGTCCAACAAACACCTCGGACTCTTCCGATAACAGCGCCGGATTAATGGGTAACGTCATTGTTCTCGGCCTCAATAAGGTGGGCCCAAGGTCATCAATCTGTTCATCTGGTAAATTAATTGGCAAAGGTGTTGACTCCCGCGAATACTGGTGTTTCAACTGTCGTACATACCAAGGCGTGTTCAACAGGGACAGGTTGGCTACGCGGACATCCCTTCGAACTCCTTCGACCTCCTG
>JAPPBZ010000125.1 GCA_026702635.1 Bacteroidota bacterium | reverse complement strand
CCTTCGGATCATCATTCCGCAGGAACGCATTCCCATACTTCCACTCACGGACACGATCTCCCCTGCGTACCCGAACATGATCCCACACCTACGGAATCTGTACCTTGTTCACAGCACTCTGCACCTTGCTGTGCATTTCAAGCAGTGCCTACCACTAAGTTGGCAACCGTACTGTTTGAGTCTTCTCGGATTTCATCGGGTGAACTGATCCTGTCTCGTCTCCCCAATACCTTATCTGACGTGGATTCCAGGGCAAGTTTATTTAGGCCCATCTTTGCACCACAATGTTCTGCCTGTCCCCTTCCCTCTGATAGGCAAGCTGTTCTCAGCACCTTTCTGATCTGATAGGCTTCTGGTTGCGCCCGTTTCATGGGGGTACGTTTGCTACACCTCCGTGTTGATGCACGATTAGATCTATTGCTCAGGAAGTCATGAAATTAATCCAACTCGCTGGCGTAACCTGCGTCAGCCTACTTTTACTCTTATTGCCAATCCAAGTCCGTGGCCAGCATCCACCTGATGCACCGGCTGATACATTGCTACACCTTGGCGATCTCTTGGCAGAAGTACGAACACATAATCCGTCGCTGCAGGCGTCACACCTGGAGGCACAGGCACTCGCTTTACGAAGTGGGCAGGTGTCCGAACTTCCGGACCCATCCGTGACAATCGCCTACCGGCCTGTGCCCATCCTTACCGCGCGCGGTACCATACGCAGCCAGTGGAGTATAGAGCAAGAAATCCCCTATCCCGGCAAATTGGGACTTCAGGGATCCATCGCAGATCTAACTGCGGAAATCAAAAGCTTTGCAACCGCGAACCTTGAAGAAGACCTTCTACTCCAGGTCAAGCATTCCTACTTTGAACTCTACCGCATCCAACAGCAGGAATTACGTATTCTTGCCTTCAAGGACAGACTCCAAAACTTTGAAGAAGCCGCTGCAACGCGGTATGAAGTGGGTGCCGGTGTTCAACAAGCGATTCTGAAAACGCAGCTAGAGAGGAATTCTCTGTCCCGCTTGCAACTCGAGCTATCCATAGAACGACGTACGGCGACCGAGACTTTGGCCCGTTTGTTGAATCGTCCCATATCCACCGAATCCAAAGTCACCGTAACTGCCGAGGCTCCATCCTATGTCGAGTTTGATGCAATTTCACTACTTGAGGTAAGCCTCAATCACCGGCCCGAAGTTAACGCTCTGGGCACGGCCGCAAAACGTGCCGACGAAGAAATTGCACTGGCACGCAAACAGTTCAAACCTGACTTCCGGTTTGGTATCACTTATTTCGATGTAGGCCGTGCTGATGTACCATCCACGGCGACAGGCCGTGATGCCATCGGAATCAACGCAACAATAAACATACCACTACGACGCAACGGACTGCGAGCTCGGCTAGAAGAAGCCCGTGTGCGTCGCAGCCACGTCCATGCCCGGCAAGAAGCTCTAAATACCTCCCTCGCGACTCAGGTTGCAGACCTGATACATCAATTACGCGAGGAAGCACGGCAACTGGAGCTCTTTGAGGATGCTCTGATCCCTCTGGCTGAAACTGCGCTCCAAGCCACCCTCAATTCTTACACGACGGGACGCACCGATTTCCTGGACCTGCTTGATTCGGAGCGCACACTGTTTTCACTCGGCATGAGCTACGACAATACACTTACCCGCTATCTCCAGACAACCGCCGCACTTGAACGGACACTCGGCGTGGACTCACTTGCTGATCTGATCACTCACTAGATGCCTATACCAGCATCCGTATGACCCCAATTGCCATGAATTTGCAACAACATTTCAAACAGGTATGGATTCTTTTGCTTCTCGCACTTATTCTCGTCTGTGGCTTTTTCCTCGGGCGCATTTCAATTGACGAGGCAGTAATGGAATCTCAAGAATTACCTCCACCCGACCAAAGACAGGTTCTTTATTGGCAGGCTCCCATGGATCCAACGGAGATCTACGACCGCCCTGGCAAGTCGAAGATGGGAATGGACCTGGTTCCCGTCTACGAAGACGAGGATCGAATAGAATCTGACAGTACCATATCCATTGACCCTACTATGGTGCAGAATATGGGGGTCCGAACCGGGTATGTCCAGCAATTAGATTTTACGCGCACTATCCGTACGGTGGGAGAGGTTCAATACGACGAAGAACGACTCTATTTGGTCAATACCAAGATTTCCGGATGGATCGAAAATCTTTATGTCCATTTCGTGGGAGACCAAGTCCAAGCGGGAGATCCGATCCTTGAGATCTATTCACCGGAATTGGTCGCGACACAGCAAGAATATGTGCTGGCACTGAAAAACTTTCAATTGGTATCCCAGAGCACTGTGTCCTCTGTCAGAGAAGATGCTGAGAAACTATTGGCTTCGGCCCGTACGCGTCTTGAATATTGGGACATTCCTGCGTCAGAGATCGAACACTTGGCACAAACCGGTGAGGTCAGGAAAACAATTCTTCTCAGAGCTCCGGCAACAGGAATCGTTGTAGCAAGAAATGCAATTGAAGGTGCACACGTTGAGGTCGGGGAAGATCTGTTTAGGATCGCCGATTTACGGACTGTTTGGGTGCACGCCAGCTTCTACGACAATGAAGTGCCGTGGATCAGCGATGGGCAGAGTGTTGAAATGGAATTGTCCTATTTGCCAGGCAAGACCTATGCTGGCAGGGTATCCTACGTGTACCCTTACCTGAGAGAGAGAGCCCGCGATGTCCATGTTCGTCTGATCTTCTCCAATCCAGACCTGGATCTAAAACCGGGCATGTATGCCAATGTGCAACTCCAAGGTAAAGTCATTCCTGATGCGGTCGTGGTGCCATCCGAGGCAGTCATTCGATCCGGAGCACGCGCTATTGTATTTGTTGTCCATGGTGTGGGGCGATTTGAGCCCCGCGAAGTCTTGCTCGGCGAAGAAGGCGGGCCCGGCAACAACTATATCCGAATCCTGCGAGGGCTGCAAGGACGTGAGGAGATTGTGACTTCAGCCCAGTTCATGTTAGACAGCGAGAGCCGCTTGCAGGAAGCAATTCGCAAGATGCTTCAAGGACAGACATCCCTGGAATTAACACCGGAAAACGCGGAAGCAAGGATGCCTTCCGAGTTGACCGAACCGGGAGAACATATGCATCATTGAGATGGATTATGGTGGATATCTCGTCAAACTTGAACAAGCAACTCCGGACGCTTAACCAAGATCATCATGTTAGAAAGAATCATTGAGGGGTCGGTAAAGAACCGCTTCCTGGTCGTCCTGTTAACCCTTTTGATCGGATCCGCCGGTGTGTATGCATTGTTTCGGACACCAGTAGACGCCATCCCTGATCTGAGCGACATTCAGGTCATTGTTCATACCGAGTATCCTGGGCAAGCTCCGCAGGTCGTTGAAGATCAGGTTACCTATCCCCTGACAACGGCTATGCTCGCAGTCCCGTTCGCAAAGGTCGTACGTGGCTACTCATATTTCGGCTCGTCGTTCGTCTCCATAATTTTTGAAGACGGTACC
>JAPPBZ010000285.1 GCA_026702635.1 Bacteroidota bacterium | reverse complement strand
CTTCGGATTGCTATCGAAATCATCTGCCGCCCTCACAGAGGGAGTCACGGGTGTAGGTGGAGCAGAACTATTCGACTTTGTCGGCCAGATGACTGCACCAGTCGTGGATAGCCTAGTTCAGTTGATGCTGAATTCAGGCGTGCTCGTGCTGATCCTCGGAGTTCTGCTACTATTTCTATCCTTGCGCTATCTGGTTGTCCTCCTGCGATCGTTGTTTCTTGGACGTTCCGAACGGCTCATCAATAAGTACCTGTTCGGACCTGCTCCTATCGCTTTGATATTTGGTACACTCGTAACCATCATGGTGCAGAGTTCCTCCATTACGACCTCGATCACTGTCCCATTAGTTGGTGCAGGCATCGTTACCGTTGCACAAATTTTTCCCTTCGTGTTGGGTGCAAATATCGGCACGACCATCACTGCGTTGCTTGCCGCTCTCGTTCTGGCAAGTGGAGGCGATACACTCGGGATCGCTGCTCTACAGGTGGCCCTTGCTCATCTAATCTTCAATTGTTGCGGCGTGCTCGCTTTTCTTCCGGTTAAAAAATTACGAGGAATCCCAATTATGATGGCCGAGCACTTGGGGGCGTTGGTTGTAAAAAATCGTGCATGGGCCGCCGTATATCTTGGCTGTATTTTCTTTGTGATTCCTCTTCTAGTCATTCTCTTCACGCGCAACTTCGGCTTCTGAACTACCCGACCTCTGCGGTGAACATGCATTGCGGAGGTGCCTACTAAGCGATCACTACCTGCCTCAGCGATCACGTGATCACCAGTCGAACCGTGCTCATCCAAAGCTACACAGAGCTTCCATGACCGCTAGGTTCTGTTAGTGTTACCACCCTTGCCGGTCTCGTAGATTCGTAATATGTGCGATATGGTGAAGCCCGTGCCATGCATAAATAATCAGAAAATCCTGGCAGGAGCGAATTCCGTCTTCTGGGTGATCGACCTGGCATCCCCAGTCATCATCATCCATCGCCTGCATAAGCCTACACCACCGGCGATGCAGCGCGTCCAATAGGGCAAGTGATTCCTCCACTGGACCGTCACAAGCATCAGGTAAGCGGGCCCACTGATCTTGATCGTAGGCCTTAATCTTCGGCGAATCTTCGGTTAGCGCCCATCTAAAACGGATATACGCATTTAGATGGCTGTCTGCAATATGATGTACAAGTTGCCGAACCGTCCAGCCATCGGGGCGATAGGGAGTCCCCAATTGATTGTCATTTAATCCTGCTACTGCTTGTCGAAGCAGCGCTGGAGCGGATGCAATTGCATCAATACGATTCTTTCGCTCTGATTCAGAGATTTCCTTCAGCAACTGAGGAGTGCCGATGGGATAACGTAATGGGTCAGGCATTTTCACTAAAGATTATTTACTGGTTTACTTTCCTCGTCCCCGCATTACATTGTGGCTACGAGGGCGACTCAACCCGCAATCATCATCTGAGGCAATGATGATTGCGGTGGATCAATTGTTTTCTCTATACGGATAGAGAATAGAATTCGCATAAATCCTACCCCTATATATCTCCTTCTGCAGGTCTGAGTAATAATTCTTCGACAACAGTACGGGAACTCAGCTTCCATGCGTCAACGATGCAACGAGCAACATCCTCTGGAGACATAAACCGATCTTCTGGTAACGTGGTCCCAGCCCAGCTTGGCGTGAGCGTAGCCCCTGGAAGAATTGTTGTAATCCGCACGCCCGTGTCGAGCGTCTCGGCCCGAATAGCTCTAGCGAGTCCGAGTAGCCCATGCTTTGCCGCACAATATGCGGATGCACCTGCATAACCCTTTATGGATGCTACGGATCCGACAAAGAACACGTGACCCGATGTGGCTGCAATCATGGTAGGAAGCAGGTTTTTCGTGACCAGGAAACATCCGGTCAGATTCGATTCAATCTGCTCCTTAAATAGATCCGGCGCGGTGTCCAGAAATGGTTTCCCCACGAAATGCCCTGCATTGTTGACAAGCACATCTGGAGATGATTGAAATATTTCACGGATCTCATTACAGGCACTCTCCACCTGGGCTTCATCCGTGATATCGCATATTATTGGGTGAGCATTTGTCGAATTTGCCACCGCCTCCAAACGGCTTTCTGAGCGCCCAATCAGGACCATCTCATGGGAGCCGTCTCGGTAAAAAGATTTAGCGATTGCAGCACCAATACCGCTACTGGCCCCAGTAATTACAATTTTAGCCATTAAATAGATATCCGCAGATGATAATTGTCCGACAACTCGCTCTAACGGTGGGCAATTGAGTTAAGTTTATGAACCCTTTCGATGAAACACATTTTCCCGCTGACAAACAGATTTCCCTGCAGGATCATCTTCATACTGGCATTGGTTCGATTTTGGCCACAAACTCGCAAAAACATCCACACCCGATTACTAAATCTTCCTGCCCTATTTTATTAAGAGAAAACCTCAGTTCAAGGAGCAGGAACCTACAAACGGTAGTGAACAGCGGCACGCTTTTGGCACGAATCACAAAGGAGCAGTTTTTATAGCTGGCAACCACTATTTATACCTATGCGATCCAGAACATCCCCAGTGCGAATTTCTAACAACCAATCCCCGTAAGTGTGACTACCGTATCCCCCCTCCAATCCATAGCGTTTGAAACTATCGGTGAAGCCTTGAGGAACACCGAACTTCCTGCAACTGACCTCGTAGTTGGAATTGGATCGGGTGGAGTCGTGCCGGCAGTATTGGCTGCGTACGAATTAGGAACCCCAATGCGCGTCCTATGGCTGAATTACCGAGGAATCGATAATGTACCCATCCATCCAATTCCCCAGCTATCCCAGCCTTTTTCACTGCCTCCAGGAACAAAGAGAGTCCTCCTAGTAGATGATGTAGTGGTTTCTGGCAAGACTCTGGAAGCTGCAGGAAAATTGCTGCCACAGACCGAAATTACAACCATGGCGCTCAAAGGAAAAGCCGATATCGTACTCTTTCCTGACATCCAATCGTGCGTGCAATGGCCCTGGAATCCAATTAGATAGCTTAACCATGAATCGAAGAGATTTTGTTCAATGGATCCTTGCTGCTGGATCCGCTGGGTTTGTTCATCAGCAATCATCGGGCAATTCCAGTGAATTGCCCCGTCGCCCGTTTGGCCGCACAAACGAAGAAGTAACGATGCTTGGCTTAGGCGGATGGCATATCGGGCGGATGAATGCGCGAGATGCCCAAGCCACTATTGAGTCCGCAATGGAAGGGGGTGTCCGTTTTTTTGATTCTGCCGAATCCTACCAAAATGGCCGGAGTGAGCGTTATCTCGGAGAATTTCTTGTCCCGCAATACCGGGAAAAAGTTTATCTGATGTCAAAGACAACTGCGACGACTTCCGAAGGAGCTCGCAGGCATCTTGAACAAACATTAGAGCGGCTCAGAACGGATTATTTGGATTTGTGGCAGATGCATGCGATTACTAGCCCGCAGGATGTTGATCACCGAATCAGCGAGGGTGTCCTTGATGTGATGGAGGAGGCACTTGCCGAAGGAA
>JAPPBZ010000197.1 GCA_026702635.1 Bacteroidota bacterium | reverse complement strand
CATACTCCCTTAGCAGGGGAGCGCCTTCAGCCACTCGGCCACCTCTCCCAAGGACCATTAAGAAGACACGTTTTACGCATATGCACTCAAAGCGTTTTACGGGTCGGGTTCTGTGCGAAATTCATTGAAAAAACCCGCCATTCATTACACACAGCATCTCCTGGACACTTAAATCAGTAAATCGGATTATTTCCGTGAGCGCAGTGCAGTTTCCGCTCTAAGGTGAACTGATTGAATGATTGGAATCAGGTAGATTTCGGCCAACCGTCGAAACACTAACTGCCAACAATCAGCCTTCCTCTAGCGCGTTCGCGCCACTGATGATTTCCAAGATCTCTGTCGTGATTGCACTCTGACGGGCACGGTTATACTGGAGGCGTAATGAGCGAAGGAGTTCAGTAGCGTTCGCCGTGGCATTATCCATCGCAACCATGCGCGCTCCATGTTCAGCGGCGGAGGACTCCAGTAAAGCGCGCCAGATCTCAAAATTCACGAATCGTGGAACGAGGGCATTTAAAATATTTGCGGAGTCCGGATCGAAGATGTAATCCGCCCGGTAGCGATCCTGAATCTCCGGGGTCACTAAATCTTCCTGCAGCATCACCGGTGTCCGAAACTGCTCCGGAGGTACTGGAATCAGTGGAGCAGCAATCCGGTTTTGGGCGATAGTATTTTTGAATTCGTTGTAGACGATTTTGACTTCATCCCAGTCTCCTTCCAGGAAGCCCTCGATTGCTAAGCTTCCAATGTTGAGGGCGGTATCGAACGTTAACTCCCTGAATACATCGCTGAGGTCTGCCGCCATCTTATATCCGCGCTTGCGGAAATGCTCGGCTCCCTTACGTCCTGCCCCAACAATCTGCAATGTCCCGTTTGCATGGAGCTCGGAGTAGTTTGAGTGAATCAGGGACTCAGCGGTTTTGATCACATTACTATTGAAGGCACCCGCCAGTCCACGATCTCCTGTAACGACAATGATCAGTGCTCCCTTGACCTCTTCGCGTTCCCGAAGCAGTGGGTGTGCCTCTATTGCACCCTGACGTTTGAGGTGCTCAATGATTTCGCCAATCTTATAAGCGTATGGTCTCGTCTTGAAAATATTTTCTTGAGCTCGGCGCAGTTTTGCTGCCGCGACCATCTTCATGGCCCGTGTGACCTGTTGCGTATTCTGGACGGAGCCGATACGTATCCGGATGTCACGCAGGGTTGCCATCAGGCTTTTGCAGCGTAAAGTTCAACGAGTCGTTTTGCCTCTTGGCGGAACGCTTCTTTGGCTTCATCGGACAACGCACCGGTGTCCCGAATGCTGGCAAGTGCATCTGCGGCGCGAACCCTAAGGTTTTCAAGGAGCTCTGTCTCGAAACGAGCAAGGTCAGACACAGCAACTGTATCTAGGAGCCCTTCACTGCCGATAAAGATTACGGCAACCTGTTCTTCAACAGGTACAGGTGTGAATTGCCCCTGTTTGAGTAATTCCACAAGGCATTCACCGCGTCGCAGTTGTCGCTGTGTCGCAGGATCAAGATCGGATCCGAACTTGGAGAACGCTTCCAATTCACGGTACTGGGCCAGATCAAGCCGCAGCATCCCTGCAGCAGACTTCATTGCCTTGATTTGTGCACTGCCACCGACACGGCTCACAGAAATCCCCACGTTAATGGCCGGGCGTATACCTGCATTGAACAGGTCGGGCTCTAGGTAAATCTGCCCGTCCGTAATGGAAATCACATTGGTCGGGATATATGCGTCGACGGCTCCGGCCTGCGTTTCGATGACAGGCAGCGCCGTCAAAGATCCCCCTCCTTGGACCTTGTCCTTTAGCGAATCAGGCAGGTCGTTCATTTGTGATGCGATCTCCTGACTTGCTGTGATCTTGGCTGCACGCTCTAGAAGGCGGCTGTGGAGGTAGAATACATCTCCCGGGTAGGCCTCACGCCCAGGCGGACGCCGCAGCAAAAGAGAAACCTGCCGGTACGCCACGGCCTGCTTGGACAAATCATCATAAATGACCAGTGCGTGGCGCCCCGTGTCCCGAAAGTATTCACCGATGCAGGCACCAGCAAACGGTGCAATAAACTGGAGTGGAGCGGCAACCGAAGCCGGTGCATTCACAATCACTGTGTAGTCCATTGCATCATTTTCCTCCAGCGCACGGGCAACCTGTGCAACTGTAGAAGCTTTTTGCCCAATCGCAACATAGATACAGTAGACCGGTGCATCGGTCTCGTGGGTGGAACGCTGGCTGATGATCGTATCAATCAATACGGCAGTTTTGCCGGTTTGCCGGTCCCCGATCACCAATTCCCGCTGCCCACGGCCAATCGGGATCATGGAGTCAATCGCCTTGATTCCGGTTATGAGGGGTTCGGATACGGGTTGGCGATAAATAACGCCGGGTGCTTTGCGTTCAAGGGGCATTTCCCAGGTATCGCCGGTGAGCGCACCCTTTCCATCGAGCACGTTTCCAAGTGGATCGATGACCCGTCCCAGCATGCTTTCTCTCACCTGGATGGACGCGATCCGGCGGGTTCGACGCGCCTGATCGCCCTCTTTGACTTCCTGCACCTCTCCAAAGAGAACCGCCCCTACACTGTCTTCTTCCAGGTTCAGGATCATGCCGGTCACATCGCGTTCAGGGAACACAATCAATTCTCCGGCCTGCACCTGTGACAGACCGTAAATCCGGGCGATGCCGTCTCCTACCTGTAGGACAGTGCCCACTTCATATATATCCGTAGTAGACTCAAAGCCACCGAGCTCCTGCCGGAGGAGTGCTGTGACTTCATCTGGTCGTATAGCTGTTGTCATTTCTTAATTAAAAATTAGGCCTGTACATGCAGGCGCCCCTGGAGCAGCGAGAGTTGATGCTGCACACTCCCGTCATACACCGTATCTCCAATTTCCAGCACAATCCCACCCATCAGAGCTGGATCTTCCGTCACCTGAAGCCGCACGGTACGGTTTAGTCGCGTACTCAGAACGCTTTGCAGGCGGGCCTGCTCATCCTCGGACAATTCCGAATAGACACGGGCGTGCACCGGAGTGATTCCCTGCGACTCGTCACTCAGGACCAGAAACCGGTCCAGGATTGCACTGAGCAGCGGTTCTCTGCCTCGCTGAACCAGCATCTGCAGAAAACGCAGTGTCACCGCGTGGACATACTCAGCAAACAGGGTTTGCAGGATAGCAGATTTCTTGTGCCGGGGGATTACAGGGCTTTTCAGGCACCGTTCCAACTCAGAAGAATTGCTCAAAGTCTGGATGAGCAGAGCCACATCATCAGTGACCGAGGAGACTGTTGTAGTCTCGTTGAAGAGCGCCTGTGCGTAGCGCTGGGCAACCACGGAAGAGGTCATGCCTGAAAGGGAGGCTGCTGGTTTTTTTCGGTCGTGGTTAGACCGTCAATAAAATTGTCAACGAGCGCACGCTGGCGCGAGGTGTCCAGGTTTTCCTGGAGCACCTTTCCAGCGGCAAGGATGGCCAAGTCAGCAACTTCACTTCGAAGCTCCTGCAGAGCGCGTTCCTTGTCC
>JAPPBZ010000072.1 GCA_026702635.1 Bacteroidota bacterium | reverse complement strand
TATTGACGATAGACTCCTGGTTTGCTCCGGCACACACACTCCAGTTATTTTCGAAGGTTTCGGGGTACTCGGTCTCCTCACGTAGGATAATGCAGGGTACGCCAAACCAATACGCTTCTTTCTGGAGTCCACCACTATCGGTCAGTACGCGATGAGCATTGGATGTGAGGGTCAGCATCGTTAGGTAACCGACCGGCGGAGTGATTTCTACGTTGTCTGGAATGGTAATGTGACCCAATACAGCTTTGGTTCGAGGATGAAGTGGCAAAATAACAGGTAATGGTAATTGCCCGAAAGCCGAAAAAATGCTTTGAAGATTTTCTCTAATATCTGTATTGGATGGGCGATGAACGGTTGCCAAACAATAACTTCCAGAGTTGTGATGGGTGATTGATTTGAGGGGAAACAGTTTTTTCGCTCGCTCGGCAAACATGTGCGTGGCATCCAACATGACATCGCCAACGAGTAGAGTATTCTCTTTTAGTCCTTCCTGTTCTAAGTTCCGTACAGCCGTTTCAGTCGGTGCAAACAGCCACTCAGACACACGGTCGGTGAGAATCCGATTGATCTCTTCCGGCATCAACCAATTAAAACTCCGTATCCCTGCTTCAACGTGTGCAAGGGGGATATTCTCTTTCGCTGCAACCAGAGCTCCGGCAAGGGTTGTATTTGTGTCCCCATAGACAATGACCGCATCATATGGCCCCGTTTCTTTGATAAACTTTTCCAGCCGTACCATGATATCCCCCGTTTGCGCCGCATGAGAACCAGATCCAGCCTCAAGGTTTGAGACTGGTGGAGGAACCCCAAGCTCATCAAAAAAGACTTGACTTAGTAGCTCATCATAATGCTGCCCGGAATGAATCAGAGTTTCTCTAATTCCTGCCTCCTTAAGTGCCGGACTTACAGCTGCCGCCTTTACAAATTGCGGCCGGGCCCCGACCAATGTACACACATGCATCTGTCTATTTCACGAATCTGATTTAGAAAGCTGATTAAGCAGGTGAGCAAGCCGACCAGTCAAGCGGGGACGTTCATATTCAGCCAAGGCCTCATCATTGATTGGCCAGGCATTCTCCCGGGATTCCAGACAATTCTTTAAAAAACCAAGCATACCTTCTTGGTCTTCATAGTCAAAGATTTTTCCAGCGTGAACCTGATTCAGAATATCTGCCAGATCTCCCTCTGTGGGTCCTAAAGCTAGGATTGGTCGTCGAGCCGACATATACTCAAAAACCTTCCCCGAAACATCTCCTGCTCCACTATGCCCCCGCACACGAGGCAGTGGCAATAGAAGAACATCTACTTCCTGCATGTAAGCTACTGCTTCATTATGGGGAAGATAACCAAGCGCTTTAACTGGGATCCCGTTCACACGATACGTCTCGAGAGCTTCTGAGTCCACTTTACCTACAAGATGAACCTGAACCGGTATGGTAGCCTGTAATTGCTGTAGCGCAGAAACCAGTGCATTCGAGTGTCTACGTAGTGTGTACGTTCCAACGTATGCAACTGTGAATGCACTCTCCTTCCCGGTTCGCGTGGTCTGATTCCGCGAAATATCGGCAGGGTCGAATCCATTGGGAATCGTCTCATACTGTTGCATCTCAACCCGACGCTTGAGTCCTATTCCTAGATGCCTACTTACGGAAATCACCGCATTGGCCGTGCCGAGAACTCTGCGCTCCAATGTGGCCTGAATTTTTCTTGCGGCTTTTCCCTCGTACATCTGATCACTATAGTAAATCTCAACCCAAGGATCCCGCATATCCACTACCCAGGGAAGCTTGGATGCTTTATATGCAGCCATGCCAACGAGGTGGCTTGAATGCGGTGGCCCCGTACTCATGATTGCATCGAATTTCTGTTCCTGTACAAGTTTTCGAACAGCCCGAGATGCAAAAGGGACCCACCCGATTCTGGCATCCGGTAGAAAAACATTTCCTCTGAGCCAGCGGGCAACACGCTTAAATCCCAGTTTACCACCAACATGCCCAACCTCGACCGCATCTGCTTTCTTTTTACCCTGAAAGCGACCATATAAACTGAAAGGATCCCAGGCCCGTGTACGGATCACCTTGACCTCAGAGGGGATCTCCTGGAGAAGGGATTCATCCGTTGACGGGAATGCTGCAAACTCTGGCTTAACCGTCAATACGGTGGGCAACCACCCATAACTAGGGAGATAGCGTGCGAACTTGAGCATTCGTTGCACACCTGATCCTCCAGATGGAGGAAAATAGTAGCTTATCAAAAGTATCCGTTTCACTGTTTCTTCGAAGTAACAGCGACAAAATTGATCACGACTGGCCTACCCCCGAGTCCGTCTAAAGTAGCTGAAACCACTCAAGCCAAGAAGAATGAGTGTGAGGCCATATATGACTACCGTAGAGATCAGACTGATTCCCTTACCCCAAACGTAACTGGCAGGGTTGAAGGCCATCTGAAGTGTATGTTTACCAGTCGGTACAGCAACGGCGCGTAGCAAATAATTCGCTTGATGAATCGGCACATGATGCCCATTGAGGGTAGCCCTCCAGCCAGCGGGATAATACAGTTCGCTGATTACCAGAAGCCGTGGTGCATCTGTTTCCACTTCGTAAGTAATCTGCCTTGGCCCATATCCAGTCGGATCTACCAAGGTGATATTGGATGAATCAATCGGGGTCACCTCTGCTTCAATGGGTACCGAGAGTATAGCCTGGATGGAAGGATCAAAGTCGGGTTCTAGGAGCCGACGCATCGCTTCATCCGGGTCTTCAATCACTTCAGTCTCTCCTATGAAGTATGCCCGTGGAAGGGCATCAAGATTTTCATATACACTTAAACCGGATTCTGCACCATATTCTACATTGAGTGCACCCGTAATGGGAGCCGGGGACAATATGTACCGAACATTCATCATGTCGAGTACATTCTCGTTTGGCATTCCGGTAATCGGATCGAAGAGGAGATTGTCCAGGAAATCTTGATACAGGCGCAATTTTGCGCCACTATAGCCCCCTAATGATTCATGGTGGAACGATGGACGGGCAAGTCCTGTCTGATCTATACGTTCAAGTGAGAGAACGCGGAACCGTCCTTCCTGCTCAAGCACATACTCATCAACATCTAAAGTTTCGATACGCCGTGAGGGATCTTGTGATATACTGAGGTTATCAGTATTCAAGTATCTCTTTGCTACACCTCCCAAGTCCAAAACAACCAGAAGCGCAAGAAATATTTGCAAGATCCAGGCCGGTAATATTCTGCGTTGAAATGCAATCAATGTGAGGGATGCCAACAGAATAAAGAGAAAAGAACGCCTCGCATCCCCGATAAAAGCATCTTCGCGTGGGGGGATCACTTGCTCGGAAAGAAGCCGTTCGGCGGCAGCAATGACTTGAGGATCGGATGGATTTCGATCTGCGGATTGGGCTACGTAAGCAATGACCTGCTGAAGCTCTCCCTCCCGCTGAAAGTCAAGTAAGGAGCTCCCAGCTGTCATCAAGAGTAACAGCAAACCGCCGGTTGCCCCAAAGACAATGAACACAGAGCGCCATTTTGTGTGTTGTGCCGCGGCAGAGGGCTCCAAACGCACAAA
>JAPPBZ010000026.1 GCA_026702635.1 Bacteroidota bacterium | reverse complement strand
GGCGGCAGATGATGTCGATAGCAATCCGAAGGCCAACTCAAGAGGAAAAAAGAGTATGACTGCCAGCAGGTTAAAAAAATCATGAACCGTCGCCGCCCCCATAGCTCTTCCAAACTCATCCTTTCTTGCAATATGGCCTAATGAAACGATTGTATTTGTCACACTGGTGCCAACATTTGCCCCAAGAACGATTGGAATTGCACCTGCAACAGTAAGGCCGCCACCAGCCACTGCAGATACTACCAGAGAGGTGACCGTTGAGGAGCTTTGGACTAAGGAGGTAGCGAGAATCCCGATAAAGAGTGCAACAAATGGGTTGCTCGTCGTCTCAATCAATTGCGCCGCAAATCCTTTCCCTAGAAGTTTCATGGAGGTCCCCATAAGCTCTAGGCTCACAAAAAAGCAAAACAATACGCCCAGTAGTCCGAGTACCGGGAGCAGTGGGGTAAAGCGTTTGATTCCAGAAGGATCTTTCTGGGTAGTCTCTGCCATGATGGAGGTAAAGTTAAAAGACCGGGCTCCTCACACGGGAGAAACCTGGTCTTTTCGTACCATATAGATTATTCGGCCCTATTTGAGTAGTGTCATTTTGCGAGTAAATACCTGGTTCTCGGTCTGCAGTTGGTAAATATACAATCCGCTTGCGAGTTGACTTCCGTCAAACGTGACACGATAAGTGCCCGCCGTTTTTGGAGCATTGATCAACTGAGCTATCTGCCGACCCGTAGGGTCGTACACTCCAAGGGTTATGTTCTGTGTGTAATCAAGGTTGAATTTGATCGTGGTGATGGGATTAAATGGATTGGGATAATTCTGGTCAAGCGAAATCTCAGAAGGTAATTCTTCTGTGAAGGCCCCTTCAACCGAAGTCGCAAGATCTGTCAAGTATCCGAGTTCATCTAGTGCGGTCCATCCGCTGAGCCAATTTGAATGGCCAAATGCACCGATATAGTCGGTAGCAGAAAAGAAAGCATCATTTTCAGGATAGCTGGCTCTGGGATTGGTGAATGCGGGGCTCCCGGCATGTGGCCTTGGGTCAAGCATTCCAGTTCCTTCGGTGCCACGTTCAATTCCTCGTAGCTGCGGATCCGCTGCAGTGTTGCCATTGGATGTAAGGTAAGAAACTACAGCGGCTACAAATCCCTGATCGGAGCCTGCAACCCAAGAGGTAAGCTCAGGTCCGACACCGAAGTCCCACCAGATATTATGGGTCAGTCCAAGATCGCCTGTTTCAAACCGTTGTCGGCTGTCTTCCGTCGTGCTACCGGTTTTATCAATGTCCTCAATCTGGAGTGCATGTCCTCCCTTATCTGTGTTGAACTGGGTGAAGATTGAGTTATGGTAGAACCCGCCTGTATTATCACGGAACATGAGCATTTCGCCGCGATCTGATTCGGGGGAAGCATCCGATCCGGCGCCGACATAGGTAACATTGTAGATTCGTGGGATCGCGTAGGGTTTGAAGAATTCATCTCCACCTGCACCATCCTGCTCAGCGGCAGCGCCAGCTTTATCTGGTGCCTGAAGCACAAACCAGAACTGCCCCTTTCCGCGCCAACCCTGGTCCCAGTCAATGGCATCATCAGAATTGAAAACACTCACGAAATACCTAAGATTTACGGTGCCACCGAAGAACTCTACACCATCGTCACCGCTGGCATAGACTTCAATATTTTCAAGTACCGTGCCGGATCCAACGCCACCCAGAGTGAGTCCTTGGATCTCGTTACCATCTGATTCACCGATGTTAATTCCGGTGTGGCGGATGGATGTATAGCGTACGACGCCTGAATTGTCATCGTCATTGTCTCCGCCATATTCAGCACGGGTATCCCCATCAGGTACGAGTTCATTCACCCCCTCAATCTCTTTATAGTCGCCGGCAGCATCCCCTGGATTATTAGTTGTGGCATGACCCAAAATGACGAGCCCTCCCCAGAGCCCACGATCTGTATAGGTGAGGAAATCTACGCTGGAGATTCTATCCTGGACTGAGGTGAATATGATGGGTTGTGTTGCTGTTCCTTCGGCAAATATTTGACCACCGCGGGCAATCACAAGTGCAGACGCATCTGGTCCAGTTCTGTCTTCTGCTTTAATTACGGTTCCTGCAGCAATATGCAGTTGGGCTCCATCCTCAACGATAACGAGGCCATCCAAAACATATACGTTATCGGAAGTCCATCGAACTACATCGTCGGCATTGATGTCATCATCCGTTACCGTAACCTCGGGACGAGATTCAACATCATCAGTTTGTGCCACAGCATCCATGGAGAGTACAACTAGCAGGAGCGCAGCAAGACGAGCAGTACAACAACATTTCATAGGATTAGGTTTGAGCAGTGAGAGTTTTTGGGTTAAGTGCCGCGAGCTGCGCAGAATTCCCTTAACGTGATACACAGCGAAGCCTTCACAGATTAGTGTATTGGTCTGACGGGGAAGCTTGGGTACAAATCCACATTTGTGGAAGAGTAGGTTAGTCAATTACATAGCTGATCCCAATTCCAAGCGTTCGGGATCTTGAATAGGAGATATAGTCGTAGGTCCGATTTTTGAACGTTTGAATCTGGCGGACATCTGACCCGAGTAAGTTTTTCGCCGTGATTTTTAGTCGCAGATTCGCAGGTAGGTCTTGAGTGATAGTAACATCCAGGTCGCTCCGGGCTTTTTCAAAAACATCAGGGGTTGCCCCTTCGGTGACGGACAGGAGTCGATCACCAAAGACCGTATAGTAGACCCCAATGATGGTCCCCAGCTTATAATTTTCGTAACTCGTACTCAGATTCAGAAGAAAGGGGGATTGCCCCTCCAGCGAGCGGGAATTACTGGCATTTGGATCCGAGGCGCGAATGATGATCATTTCATCTTCGGGAATATCTACCTGAGAGCGGACCAATGAGAAGTTTCCACTAATTGATAGGTCTCTCAGAATTGGGAGATTGGTCCAGTTGTTGAGTCGTTTGCGTGCTTCAAATTCAGCACCAAATACACGGGCATGATCCACATTTTGGAATGACACGAATCGACCTTCTCCAACATTGCGCAGGACGCGCTCAATAGGGTCTTGGAAGACCTTGTAAAATGCGCTCACGGCAAGAATCTCTCCAGCTCGGGCAAACATCTCCCATCGAATATCATAGTTGGTAATCAGTGTTCGGTTGAGTAAGGGATTACCTTCCTGGATGTCACCCCCAACAAAATTGAAGCTCTGAAAAGGGGCGAGTTCTCGATACGTAGGGCGTGCAAGTGTTCTCGTAGCCGCTAGACGAAGATTCATGCTTTCGTTGATCGCATACACTACGTTCATGGATGGGAGCCAGTCGGGAGTATCGAGTACTCCTCTGCGCAGGGAGTCCGGCAGCGTTAGGTCATAGCTCTCAGTTACGATTTCGGTCGATTCTGATCGGACTCCACCAACGAGTTTTAGCTTACGTGTGAGCGGCAGCTCTAACATTAGATATCCCGCGATAATGTCACGAGAGGCATCGTAGTTAGCACGGGCAGGTGAGTTTTCCTGGAGATATAAGCCGGCGTTATATCCAACAAGATCACCCACCTGAAGTGTATCCAATACGCCGAAATTTTCCTCAGAGAAGTAGTTTT
>JAPPBZ010000188.1 GCA_026702635.1 Bacteroidota bacterium | reverse complement strand
TGGTTTGCCGTATCTGAGAGAGTTTTCTTGACATCTGCCAAATCCATCTCCACTTTTTCAAGAGCTGCATTGTAATTCACAGCAATCTCATACTCTTTCGCAATCTGTTCACGGTAATCAAGCACCGCCCCCACGCTGCCGCCGTACTTTCTCTTTAGCGTATCAAGTTCCCCTAGCCGATCACGGATTTCTTCAAGCCGACTTGGGCTGAACTCAATCTTTGCACTATAGTCCTGCAGGGTTGTAGCGATTTCTGTAACCGAGATTTGCGCTTGCTCAATCTCTTGGCTCGCCGCCTCTAACGCGGGATCAATTCGTGCAAGGTCCCGGAGTTCATTCTGTGCAATCACAAGCTGGTCTGCCGTAGAATTTTCACGAGCGTAGAGCATGGAATGAAGCCGTGCAGTGACACTGTGGAGCTGCTCGGCGTGTTCCAGCCTGTTCATCTCTTGTCTCAGCGTGTCTTCTTCTCCCTCCTGCGGTACGACCGAATCAATCTCTTCAATCTCATATGTCAGTCTCTCACGAGATGCTTCCAGGCTGCTTTGTCTGGTTTTGAGCGCTTCATGTTCTTTTATCAGATCACGGACCTGTACATACGCCTGTGAATACACCGAACGCATCCCTGCAAGTCCGCCAAAGCTGTCGATCAAGTTTAGATGCGTTTCCTCCCTGAGAAGCGATTGATGTTCATGTTGTCCGTGCAGGTCAATCAACTGTGCTGCAACCCTGCGCATCACCGGAAGTGTAGCTGGGGAGTCATTGATATAGCCGCGGCTATGGGTCTTCGCAATCTCGCGTCTGAGAATCAGTACCGGCTGCGACGGGATCTCGTTGTCCTCCAGAAACATTGCCAGATCCGGCGATGCCCCCGCATCAAATACTCCCTCAATGATGGCTTTCCTGGCACCGGAACGGATGATATCCGTTGGGGCACGCTCTCCCAGGATCAACTTGAGAGCACCAATCATTATGGACTTCCCTGCACCGGTTTCCCCCGTCAGAATATTGAGACCGCCCTCAAATTCGATCTCAAGCTCATCAATAATGGCGTAATCGCGTATGTAGAGGGTACGCAGCATCGGGCTGTCCCCTCTATTCACGTCCGTGGCAGAATTTATATTTCTTGCCGCTTCCGCACGGGCAGGGGGAATTCCTGCCAACCCGCTCTCCTGCCAGGACGGGCTGACGTTTTGCACTTGGATCCCGGTTGGCCCCGTTGGATTCGGAAGCAATCACGCCGAAGGACGGCGCTGCAGGGCGGTGTCTGGCCTGGGCACGCTGACGATCCATCCGACTGGTCTGGTTTGTGTTTGCTCCCCCACGCCGTTCAACGACCGGTCCTGCCCGGAAGACAAAGGTCACTACATTCTCGCCAATCTGCTCAATCACCTCCGAGAAAAGCCGGAATGCCTCCATCTTATACTCTACCAGCGGATCACGCTGGCCGTACGCCCGAAGGCCAATCCCCTCCTTCACCTCATCCAGCGAGCGCAAATGTTCGGTCCAGTACTCATCAATCAACGAAAGCATCGCTGTCTTTTCGAGGCTGTCATTGATCTCCTGCCCTTCTGTTTCAACGACATCATCAATGCGAACGACCGTGCGAAGCCTGCGGTGCCCATCGGAGAAATCTACAAACGCACGCTCCGGCTTATTCTCTACATCACTCTCCTGAACGGTCTTCATGCTGTTGCAAAAGGGCTCGGCCAGTGCGCGGCGCTTGCGCTCATAGTATTCAACTGCTTTATTGAAGGCATCCTCTGTCACACCATCATCCCCCAAATCAAAGAACCGCTGACGGTCAATCTCGTAGTCGAAGGACAACAGTCGGCGAAACTCTTCCCGCAACTCATCCATCTCTCCTTCACCGTGATGACGCTGTACGAGCCGCTCAATCAGCTTGTACAGCATGTCCAGAACCTCGCCCCGCATGCGCTCTCCTTTCAGCGCATGCATGCGACGATCATAGATCACCTCACGCTGTGAGTTCAGTACATCGTCATACTCCAGCTGTCGTTTCCGGATGGCGAAGTTATTCTGCTCCACCTTTTTCTGTGCCCGCTCAATGCTCTTGGTGACCCATGGGTGGGTGATCACGGCCCCCTCTTCAAGCTTGAGTCGATCCATGACACCTGCCACCCGGTCAGGTCCGAAGAGTCGCATCAAGTCATCTTCCAGCGACACGTAGAACTGGCTTTCTCCTGGATCCCCCTGGCGCCCCGACCGGCCTCTGAGCTGCAGATCTATACGTCGGCTTTCGTGCCGCTCCGTTCCGATAATCGCGAGCCCGCCCAACTTCACAATTCCGGCACCAAGCTTGATGTCCGTACCACGCCCCGCCATGTTGGTGGCGATGGTGACAGCTCCGCGCTTGCCAGCCTCTGCAACAATCAGAGACTCCTGCTTTGCGCGATCACGCTTGGCATTGAGCACATTATGCTGAATGCGCACACGCTTCAGCATCCTGCTCAGGGTTTCGGATACTTCGACCGAGGTCGTACCGACAAGAACTGGCTGTCCTTTTTCGTGATATTCTTCAATCTTATCAATGACGGCACTGTACTTCTCCCGTTTCGATCTGAAGACAAGATCATCCAAATCTTCCCTTGCAATGGGTTTGTTGGTCGGGACCACCACAACATCCATCTTATAGATCTTGTGGAACTCTTCCGCTTCTGTTTCTGCAGTACCAGTCATGCCAGCGAGTTTGCTGTACATCCGGAAGTAATTCTGGAGCGTGATCGTTGCATAGGTCTGGGTAGCCGCCTGCACTTTGACCCCCTCTTTCGCCTCAATCGCCTGGTGCAGTCCATCCGAGTACCGCCGACCCGAAAGTACCCGACCGGTGTGGGTATCCACGATCTGAACCTTTCCGTCTTGGACAATGTACTCTGTATCCCGCTCGTAGAGGGTGTAAGCCTTTAACAGCTGCTCAATCGCATGGAGTCTTTCTGCGCGATCTGAGTAGGTGGAATACAGTTTTCGTGTTTCTTCATCAAGGGTATTCTTCAGAACACGCAGATCATTCTGCAGCTTATGCTCACGCTTCTCTTCGGAAAGATCTTCACGACCCCGAATGGCCTCATACATCTTCTGTTTATGACCTTCATATTCCCGCTTTAAGCGGGCCGTTTCCTCCCCTACGTCTGGAAGAATGAACAGGTTTACATCTTCTCCTGCTGCCCGTGCAATGAACTCGCGTCCCTGATCGCTTGGCTCCAATGCATGCTGCTTCTCGTCCAATGCATAATGCATCTCATCATCCACCACCGGCATTCTCTTTGCATTATCCTGCAGATAGAAATACTCTGTCTTGCGCTTGAGTTGTTCGACACCGGGCTCCTGCAACAGCTTCATGAGCCGCTTATTTCGAGGGAAGCCGCGAGATGCACGCAAGAGTGCTAGGCCTGCGTCCGCTTCAAAGTCTTTTGCTTCTCTTTCTTCACCACGTTCAAGGGCTATATCGCGATTCTTCAGATTCTTTTCTGCCTCCGAGACAAAGCCTGCAACCAGTCGCTTCTGTGCCTGCACAAGCCGATCAACCGCGGGCTTGAGCTCATCAAACCGACTCTTGCTCGCCTGTGGGACGGGTCCACTGATAATGAGCGGCGTTC
>JAPPBZ010000286.1 GCA_026702635.1 Bacteroidota bacterium | reverse complement strand
GGCGGACAATCATCTTTAACCTCTTCGTGGAGCTTGGGCAGGTTGTAGTACGGAACGAGGGGATACATGTGATGCTCCGTGTGGTAATTCATATTCCAGTAGAGGAAGCGGTTGACCCAATTCATGTAGATCGTTCGGCAATTCAGGCGATGGTCCAACACGTTCTCTGCCATACCAGCATGCTGGGTATAGCCATAAATAACCATGAGCCAGCTGCCAAACAGATTGACGAAGCCGACCATCATTAGAGGCAGAATGCTGAATGTGGAGATGGACAGGCCAACGACTCCAGCATAGATAGCAAAGTAGATTCGTGCGTTGCGGTAGATCTTCGGGAATTCGCTCTCGGGAACGAAGGTCTTCTCAGCCGGAGTCAATCTGCCAAAAGCGTGGAGCGTAATCGTCTTGAAGTATTTCAAATACACGGAAAGATTGGTAAATCTCAACACGACTGCCTTGACATCAGGAGGACGCGGGACTAGAATCTCTGGGTCACGCCCCACGATGAGCGTATCACTGTGGTGGCGGGTGTGACTCCAGCGCCGTATAACGGATTCGCGCATGACCATGAATGAGGCGATTTCATAAAGCACGTTGTTCATCCAGTCGGTGCGGAATGCCGTTCCGTGGCCTGCTTCATGCCAACGAGAGTCGGAAGCGGATGCAAACAGGACCGCATAGGCCAGATAGAGTATCACTGCCCAGACTGTTCCCCAGAAGATAATAGTTAGCCAGCCAGACAGAGCGATGAGGGCGAACCAGATGATTGTGTCACGGACAGCTGGCCCATCTCGCCGTTCAAGAAGTTCGCGTAGCCGCGTGCGGGAAACAGGACTCTGATACCAATCGGCTTCAGCCAAGCCTCTCTCTATGGCAGCGGCCGCATTTTCACCCGTTAAGCTGTAATCAAGGTGCTTAGGCGGGTGCAGTAACACGGAGGTATCGTGGTCGTGATGGGACATACAGTTAGGAATTACAGCGAATAACTGAAAAAACTGTGCCCATAGTGACTACGAGAATATCCAACCATCTCTGAATTCCGGTGTCTTTACTGATTGATCGGGCACCGGTTCATGCCCGTGATTTAGACTATCCAAAGGTTGGGATTTCGGATCTCAATATATGATCCTGAGTGTAGGTAACACGGGGATCTTTCGGCCTACTGCAGAAAAACCATCTTTCCCGAAACTAATCTGAATCCGCGTGAATGGGTAGGAATCTGGGGGATATTTGAATGTATCCTGATATTGGTCGGGAACTAGGCCACGGAGCTACCGAACACGATATTGATGGGGGTTCCTCTTTGAATGTGAAGGAGGGTTGCAGCACTGCCCTGATTTACGGCAACCTCAAGTAGATCGGTGCTCCCAAACAACATCAAGGCCTCCCCCACAGGCACATCGCTATAGGTCTGATGAACATTGCGGATGATTCCACTTCCGGCATAGCCCGTTACCTCTCTTCCCACGGAACGTCTTGCAAAAAGGGTACGGGAAATATTCGTGATACAGTTTCCAAAGTGGTCAACATACACGACCCAGCCTCGAATGCCTTCTTCATCATCGATCGGCAATGCCCAGTGAAGCGGCTCTAAGTGCGAAGCAGGGGATCCCAGGTCTTCAAGCGGAACCCCACTTGCCAATCTTGCAGCTGCAGGTGCAAAGAGATCTCTACCGTGAAAGGTAGAAGAGAGCGATTGGTCCTTGTCCACCTTCAGTTCGACCATTTGATCGGGTGTTTCCGTTTCCAGAAGGAGTGCAAACAATCCGTTGTCTGGGCCGACAAAGTAATGGTCATTATGCCTCAATGCGACGGCACGACGCTCGGATCCAACGCCGGGGTCCACAACAATCAGATGGACAGTTCCCGGATGAAAGTATTGCAGGGACTGCTGCATCACAAACGCCGCCGCCATGACGTCAAAGACTTGAACTTCATGGGTAATGTCAACCAACGTCAAGTTCGGGTTGATGCCAAGCATCATACCCTTCATAGCACCTACATAACCTTCGCGAGTGCCAAAATCTGTCGTCAGAGTCACAATGGGATTATGGCGGTCCATGAGTCAGAGACTGATTCCGATACCTGCTTGAATCGAGCGACCCTCGGCCGGCTCAAAGTAGCGCCCCCCAAAGGCATTCACAACCAGTGAACGTACATATTGGCTATCCAGAATGTTTTGAATTCGAACAAAGGGGTGCAGTGTAATTCGCCCTATGTCCCAGTCCGAGTGGGCAAGGTACACATCCAGGACCGTAAAGCCATCAGATTTGGCGGAATTTGCATTGTTCCCCCACATCTCCGATGCAGATTCAAGAACAACCTGTGCCCCCCATCCCTTGGAAGTCGAACCGTGTAGCGATAGATGAAATTGATGGGCGGGTACTCCTGGAATTTCCAGACCGTCCCCAGGATCATTAAGGAAGATGAAAGATCCGTAACTGTAGGTTATTTGGGCATGAAGGGGGGAGTCTACAGGCCATTCGAGCGCAAGTTCAGCACCATTATGGCGATTTTTTCCGCCGTTACTGTACCAGGTGCGTCCATCTTCTCCTTGCTGAGGCAGAAGCCGATCATTTATGCGCAAGGAGAAAAGTGCAAAATCTAGTTTTAATTTCAAGTCATTAAGTTGGCCGCGCATGCCAGCTTCCATTCCCCTGGTTTGTTGTGGATCAAGATCCGAGTTGAATCCGCCCATACCAGATGGGCTATTGATAAGTTCGGTGGTCGTTGGGGTTTCGAAAGCAGTGCTCCAGTTGGCATACCATGTTAGAGAGGTAGTACGGTAAGATACTCCGAGGGATGGGCTGAGCGCAGTGAAGTTTCGGCTGCCGCTTTGGTCTCCATTTGTATGTAGATGATCCATCATCTCAAATTGCAGTCGATCAAGTCGTACTCCAGCGGATACCCCAATCCGAGATGAGAGTTGTGTACTCAGGCCCGCAAACACGGCAAGGCTGCCAACATTTTCCTGTTGGTCAAGGAGAGTACGATCCCCTTGGCGGCCTGCATCGTTGTTGAATCGCAAGCGATCATCTCGTAATTGTCGTAAATCAATACCGGTAGTGAATCCGACAGCGCTTCCGATATCCATCTGGAATTGGGCATACAGACCACCCGCGATACGCTCCAATTCACTCCAAGCAAAAGTGAGCGGGTTCTCGAGAGATCTTCGTATTCCATAAACAGTCGCGGACAAATTCCCCAAGTCCATTTGTGTATGCAATGTTACACCACCCTGTAGATGGGTACTGGCTTTACCTGCCGCTGTAGATTCATTCCTAGGATCCGCTTGCCTTGGGTCAAAGGATAGTTGCTCAAGCGTAAGGGAACCAGGAGACAGGACATCCTGGATAGCGGCATTGAGCGTAACCACGAGGATTGTATTAGGACCGGGGCTTGTTCGGGTGCTCAGGCCTGCGCGAAAAAAATCCCCCTTGCTATGTGCTCGATATCCGTCTTTTTCTACCAGGGAAGCATAAGCCTGTATCTGATGAGAGCCAAGTTTCAGGCCTGTACTGGCCAGAATATGGCTAAGGCCATAACTCCCTCTCATGTATCGGAGTCGTAGCGGGGAAGAGCTTTGAGCACTGGCAAGGTGTAGAACACCTCCACTGGCATTGCCCCAGAAAAGGGA
>JAPPBZ010000029.1 GCA_026702635.1 Bacteroidota bacterium | reverse complement strand
ACGCAGAGCTTTCACATTAAGAGGTCAACGCAAATCGCTGACAAATCGATAAATTTGGGGATAGGAAAACTACAAAGGTTCGTCAACTTAAACAGCAAGGCAGCCTAAGTCGGTTCCAACCGTACCTCAGATGAAAGTTCTTGTTACAGGTGGTGCAGGATTTATCGGCTCACACGTTGCTGATCTACTGATCAACCAAGGGCATACCGTCGAAGTAATGGATGATCTGTCCAGTGGTTTTCGGGAGAATGTGCCACCTTCGGCGAAACTCCATGTGATGGATGTCCGGTCATCCGATGCACTCACACTGATACGGGAAAATCAGTATGCTGCTTTGGTTCACCACGCTGCACAGATGGACGTGCGTCGCAGCGTTTCGGATCCGGCTTTTGATGTCCAGGTCAATATCCTTGGGCTGATTAATCTCATGGAGGCGGGGAAAAAAAGTGGTCTGCAGAAAGTGGTGTTCGCGTCAACCGGAGGTGCAATTTATGGTGAACCAGAAGCAGGGCCACAGAGCGAGATACACCAACAGCAACCGCTTTCCCCCTACGGGATCAGTAAATTGACTTGCGAGAAGTTGCTGCATTTCTATTATCATGAATATGGGATTCCATACGTTGCATTAAGATATGGGAACGTGTATGGTCCTCGCCAGAATTCGCATGGGGAGGCGGGAGTCGTTGCAATTTTTGCAGAGAGATTGCTGGCAGGTCAGCCGACCATCATTCATGGAGATGGACTTCAGACGCGGGATTATGTCTATGTTGATGACGTGGCTCGGGCAAACCTCGCAGCACTTAATTTTGGAGAATCTCCAACCTCATTCAATATTGGTACGGGCATTGAAACAGATGTTGTCACGCTTCACCATAAGCTTCAAGAAGCTCTTGGTATCAAGGAGGATCCAACACACGGTCCAGAGAAGCCTGGGGAGCAGCGGCGTAGCGTGCTTGACTGTACAAAGGCCGGTGATGGGCTTTCCTGGAAGCCGGAAGTTAGCCTTGATAAGGGGCTTCAGCAGACGGCAGACTGGTTTGCCTCCCGCAAGATCGCTGGTTAATGTATAGAGTTGAACTTGAGGATTTTGAAGGCCCCCTCGATCTTCTTCTACTTTTAATCAATCGGCGAGAGGTTGATATTTTCGATATACCGATTGCCCAGATCACGAATGAGTATTTAGCCTATGTCCAATTGATGGATTCCATCAATCTGGACGGTGTTGCAGATTACATCTACTTCGCCGCATTACTGATCAGTATCAAGGCGAGGATGTTGCTCCCACAACCAGAAATTGATACGGAAGAGGAGGATTTTGATCCACGTCAGGAACTCGTAGATCGGCTTCTTGAGTACATCCGGTATAAAGATGCGGCAGAAACACTGAATCAGCAGTTAGAGGAGCGTTCCAGGCTTTTTACTCGGGGGAAAGCATCTACGCCAGCTGAAGTAGAATCACCCGAGAAAGAGGTCCTAGTGCAGACAACGATATTTGAGTTAATGAATGCTCTTCGTCTGGTATTGGAAGAGGCACCAGAAGAAGAAACGATTACGATTGAATCACAACGATATTCAATTGAAGATCAATCTGAGCGAATACGCAGAATTTTGTTTACGGAAAGACGGGTGAGCTTCCGGGATCTGGTAAGAGGGCAAACGCGAAGTTTCATCGTGGTCACATTTTTGGCAATATTGGAGATGGCCTACGGGCACGAGATTTGTATTTTGAACGTCAGTGATGAAAATGCCTTCGTAATTGAGAAAGGAGAGCTTGAGAATGTGTGATAACAAGCAGAAAGCTTCCAATGCAGAAGTAACCTTGGGCATGGTTCTGGAAGCTCTGACATTCGCTGCAGAAACCCCGGTAAGTGTGGAGCAGATCTGTAGTGTTTATGCTGAGGTAACTGCGAGCGATGTTCTTCCAAGTGAGGAAGCGGTGGAGGAGGCGGTGGAAAACCTCAATGCCTCTTTTGAACAAGAAGGGCGTGCTCTGCGGATTCAATACTGGGCCGGTGGACTACGTATGGCAACCACAGCTACCGTTGCACCATTTTTGGAAGCTTTTTTCCAGCGTGAGCAAGCACGTCGCTTAACGAGGCCGCTAATGGAGACACTGGCCATTATTGCCTATAAGCAGCCATCAACAAAAGTAGAGGTGGATACGGTTCGCGGAGTGGATTCAGGGTATGCAATCCGAAAATTACTGTCACTGGATCTGCTGTCTATCATCGGACGAGCAGATGTTCCCGGACGACCTATACTGTATACGACTACGGATCGGTTCCTAGAAGAGTTTGGATTAAATGATTTAGATGGACTGCCGAACCTGCGTCAGGCAGAAGAATTGCTCGGAGACGCGAATTTTGACCAAGAGCGTTTAAACCTGTTGATGCCAAATGGCCTGGACGATAACGGTCAGAGCCGTGCCAATAACTCATCCGATGATCAGGCAACAACCTAAGTACAGCAGATTTCTACGTTTTATTCAAGCGATCAATGGCACAAGCGAAGGCGGCTAAAGCACAAGATCGGGCATTGGAAGCCGGGCGGCTGAATCGTTACATCGCACGCGCTGGGATTTGCTCGCGACGAAGTGCAGATGGACTCATCGAAAGGGGGCAGGTTCAGGTGAATGGACAGGTTGTGCGCGAGTACTGGTATCAGGTCAAGAAAGGAGATAAGGTCAGTGTCAACGGGAAAGTGATCTCGCCGCGACAGTATATATACATACTCCTGAATAAGCCCAAGGACACAATCACTACCGTCAAAGATCAAAAAGAGCGGAAAACAGTTCTAGACTTGATTGACATGGATGGAGGGATCAGCGGATTGTTTCCTGTGGGGCGACTTGACCGCAACACAACGGGCGCGCTACTCTTGACCTCAGATGGAGATCTAGGACACCGGCTAATGCATCCAAGTTTCCAAATCCCGAAGCAGTACCTAGTACGTACGACAGAGCCGGTCCGTCCAGAACAGCTGGATCAACTTCGCCGTGGTATTGAGTTGGAAGATGGCCTAGCTACCTGTGATCAAGCTGCTTATATCCAATCGAGGAATCCCTTCGAAATAGGCATTGAGTTGCATGAAGGAAGAAATCGTCAAATCCGGCGGATGTTCGCTGCGCTTGGCAATAAAATTGTGGCTCTGGAACGAACATCTTACGCCGGATTAACAACACGCCATTTACGACGCGGAACATGGCGTGAGCTCAGAGAAAACGAGATACGTAAATTATATCGCATGGTAGGTCAGCATAATCGGTCATGAAACAATCTCAAACAAAAGATTCCTCTGGAGTAGAGCAGATTCTTACGGATAAGGTGACGCGCGAAGGGTTGACGTACGATGATGTGCTACTGGTTCCCGGAAGGTCAAGTGTGATGCCCCGAGATGTCAAGATTGATACTTGGGTTACCCGCAAAATCAAACTCAACATTCCATTACTCTCAGCGGCAATGGATACCGTCACGGAAGCAAGGCTGGCAATCGCCATGGCGAGAGAGGGAGGGATTGGAGTGTTGCACAAGAATATGTCGGTAGAAGATCAAGCTATACAGGTACGCAGAGTCAAGCGTTCTGAAAGCGGGATGATCCAGGATCCGATCACGCTGGCAGTGGAGAGTACAGTGGGAGATGCCCGTTCACTCATGGCACGTT
>JAPPBZ010000068.1 GCA_026702635.1 Bacteroidota bacterium | reverse complement strand
ACTCGCGACCTTCTGCATGGCAAGCAGATGCTCTACCAACTGAGCTATTCCCGCAAACTCAAGGGGTTTGGTACGTGAATATTGTGCTGGGGGTTCCGGTGAACTGCTTATGCATCACGGGCTTTCAGTAAGCCTTGCTTTATAAGCAATTCTGCATTCAGAACGGCGCCACCCGCCGCACCCCGAATCGTGTTGTGAGACAGAGCAACGAACTTATAATCTAAGACCTCACAGGGGCGAATCCGTCCAATGCTTACGGTCATACCGCCACCCAAGTCAGAATGTCGCCTAGGCTGCGGGAAACGCTCATCTTCAAATACATGTAATAATTTCTCTGGCTCGGTTGGCAAACACAAATCCTTGATTGGACTAACAAATGATTCGAATGCATCGTGCACTTCACCTCGGCTCACACTCGTGCTTAGTTTGACCGAGATACACTCAAGATGCCCTTCCAGGACGGGAACACGGTTGCACTGGGCACTGATGCGGATAGACTGAGGATGCAGAGTACCGCCGGTGATAGTCCCCAACAGTTTATTCGGCTCATGAACCAACTTATCCTCCTCACCTCCAATGAATGGCACAACGTTTGCCAAGGCATCCAATGACGACACCCCGGGATAGCCCGCACCAGAAAGAGCCTGCATTGTAGTGACCTGAACAGCCTCAAGACCAAACCTGTCATGAAGCGGCTTGAGTGCACAGGTTAGGCCAACGGTAGAGCAGTTGGGGTTGGTGACAATATACCCCGCGCTCTGCCAGTCCTGATTTTTGATCAGAAAAGTGTGATCTGGATTGATTTCGGGGATCAGTAGGGGAACATCCGGGTGCATCCGAAAGCTCTTCGCATTGGAAATGACCGGATATCCTGCCTTGGCCAGCTTTGGTTCGGCATGATCCGCGACTGAGGCATGCAGTCCCGAGAAGACAACATCGCACGGCAGATCGTTACTGAATGATGACACCTCCATGGAAGCGACGGATGCCGGAATCTCTGCCGCTCCAATCCAATTGACGGCATCACGGTACTTTCTCCCTACTGACCTGTCTGATGCAACGAGAGCCGTGATTTTGAACCAGGGATGTCCTCGAAGAAGTTCAATGAATTTCTGCCCCACTGCACCCGTTGCGCCTACGATTCCTGCCCGGAGCATGCTCATGTAATTTTGAATGTATCACGAATACCGAACGGGCGTGCTACGAACACTGCCTCCAATTGTGCCCAACTTGTAGCACAACGGTAAAAATTTATTCACTAAAAGCAGCGGGGATGATGTTCGGTTCGGACTACTGACGCTTAACCGTATGGGCCGCAACCCGCCTGATAACCTACAACTGAATCAATAAGTGGGTCAATGTGACGTTGACGCCATGTCAACACCATCTCATTTAACTCATCCTGATCAATCAAGAACGTATCGTGACCATGGGGGCCCTCCATTACGGCTAACTCCGAATGGGGAATATACCGGCAAAGTTCTTCCAGCTCTTCCAGTAAATAGAGCACATCCGAGCGGATTCCAACCGCTAGCGTTGGCTGCGTGATCGCCTTAAGCGTAACTCCATATTCATCCCTGCCCCGAGCGACATCATGGGTATCCATCAAACGTGTCAGATATACGTAGCAGGCAGGATCAAACCGGTTAATAATCTGATCTCCGTGATGATGAAGCCAGGTCTCAGCCCTGAATGAGCCGGCCCGATTCCGGCCCCGTCCGAATCGAGATTCGAATGATCCTAATGATCGGTACGAGATCATTGCCATCATGCGCGCTACAGCCAGCCCGTTTTGAGGAGGAGAGCCCAGTTCATAGGAACCATCCCTCCAATTTGGGTCTGAATAAATCGCCTGTCGCTGTGCTTCACTCCATGCAATACACCAGGAAGAGTGTCGTCCTCCCACTGCAATGGGTACGATCCCCTGAACATAATCACTACCGTAGTAGGCCCACTCAAGTGCCTGCATCCCTCCCATGCTTCCACCAATCACAAATGCGATCTTGCGAACACCGAGGGTATCCAGTAGCTTTTTATGGAGTCTAACCGTATCTCTTACACTTGCTTGGGGAAGCGTATCACGGTAAGCCACGCCGGTCTCTGGATTGATTGAGATTGGCGAAACCGTGCCGTAGGGAGAACCAATCACATTAGCACACACAACATAGTATTTGTCTGTATCCAATGCCTTGCCCGGACCAATGCATCCATGCCACCAAGACTGGGCATCTGGGGGGCTGGTAAGGGAGTGCCCGACAACAATCACGTTATCCCCCGCTTCATTCAATTCTCCCCAGCGCTCGTAGCCCACGGGGACTTCATTCAGAACCTCCCCGTTCTCAAACTCAAAGGTCGGTATGTTGATGATTCTTGGCATCAATCTCCAGGCGGCGTACCCGGAAATCGGATACGCCGCCTAGACAGAAATCAGACTATACTACGCTGCAACTTCGGCACCTATCGAGCTTAGCGCCTGAGCAAAATCAGCCTTGATGTCATCAATATGCTCAATACCCACGGAAACCCGAATTAAGTCTTCGGTAACCCCTGCAGATACCTGCTCTTCACGTGCCAATTGCTGATGGGTAGTTGAAGCAGGATGGATCACCAGAGTTTTGGCATCGCCCACATTGGCCAGATGGCTCGCAAGCTTTGCATTATTTACAAATGCCTGACCGGCCTCCAGGCCACCTTCAACGCCAAATGAGAGCACAGGACCGAATCCATTTTTCAGATACCGTTGTGCATGACTGTGATACGGATGCGATTCCAATCCTGGGTAGCTGACCCAAGAAACTTCTGGGCGTCCCTGGAGCCATTTTGCCAGCTCCAAGGCATTGTCGCAACTGCGCTGTACACGAAGTGACAGTGTTTCCAGACCCTGAAGTAGCAGAAATGACCCGAAAGGATTCTGGCATGGACCGATATCACGTAATCCTTCAACACGTGCCCGTAGGATAAACGCTAAATTAGCGCCTAGCACTCCTTGCGGACCAAAAACATCCCAGAAACTGAGCCCATGATAGGATGGGGATGGCTCCGTAAAGCTTGGGAATCGTCCATTATCCCAGGGGAATGTACCCGCATCGACAATGAGTCCGCCAATCGTATTACCATGACCACCAATCCATTTGGTTGCACTGGCAACGATAATATCAGCACCATGCTCTATCGGACGGCATAAATAACCCGCTGCTCCAAATGTATTATCTACGACCAGTGGGACACCTTTTCGCTTCGCTACTTCGGCGATGGCCTCGAAATCCGGTACATTGAACTTTGGGTTACCAATCGTTTCAAGATAGATTGCCTTTGTGCGATCATCAATCAGTGCCTCAATGGAGCGGGGATTGTCTCCGTTTGCAAATCGTACACTGATTCCGAGTCGGGGCAATGAAACCTTGAACTGGTTATACGTCCCACCATAGAGATAGCTGGAGGAAACAATATTGTCACCGGCTTCCGCCAATGTGGACAGAGCAAGGAATTGCGCTGCCTGCCCACTGGAAGTAGCCAGGGCTGCTAAACCGCCCTCAAGTGCAGCAATTCGTTTTTCGAAGACATCATTTGTCGGATTCATAATCCGTGTGTAGATGTTCCCGAACTCCTTGAGTGCGAAAAGATTCGCTCCATGGTCCGTGTCATTGAAGACATACGAGGTT
>JAPPBZ010000106.1 GCA_026702635.1 Bacteroidota bacterium | reverse complement strand
GCGGTCCCGAGCGTTTCTTCACCACCAATGGTTATTCCCCAGAGCCCTTCATTGATAGAATACCGTGTCGTCTTTTCAGGGACGGAGAATCCTCGCTCAAGAAGAAATCCTGTTGTATCCTGCCTGGTGAGTCCTTCATCACGGATTGGCGTGATGAGCTCCATTTCGTCAGCGAACAGGTGTACAACAGAATCGAAGCGTACCTGATCGTTGCCTGCTCCCGTTGAGCCATGCGCAATTGCTCGAGCTCCGACCTGTCGGGCAATCTTGACAACTTCAAGAGCTTGTACGACACGTTCTGCACCGACACAGAGAGGATATACACCTCCACGCAAGACATTTCCCATAATGAGAAATTTCAAATAGTCCTCATACAGGGCCTGACGGGCATCAATATGAAAATGTTTTTCTGCCCCAAGTTTTTTGGAACGAGCTTTCAAGGTAGTCTCATCCAGGGATGCGCCAGTGTCCACCGTTACGGTAAATACTGATTCATCGTACTTCTCACGCAAGTACGGAATGCAAAAAGAGGTGTCCAAACCGCCGCTAAAAGCCAGTACGATTCCCATTCTATACTCAATTCCTGAACAGCCGCACTTTAACGCATGGAGATAATCTTGGATCAATAACTATCCCAAACCATACGTAGGACTGATCATCGCATGAACGAACCAGATCACTTTGTTAGAGTTGTTCAGTCTGGCAGATTGGAGATCAGATCTTACATTTCCGGCTGTTGTTGAACTTGCTTGTAGTCCCGCAGTGCAAAGTGATGTTTAAACTTAAGGTTTTATCGGAGCCAGACGTCGTCCCTACCTCGCAGGTCCCTGATGATTTTCCATTATCCTACTCACCTGCTAAGAGCCAGGCCAGTGTTCTTGCGGATGGGTTTGGAAGGGTACACAACTATCTCAGAATTTCACTTGTTGAGCGCTGTAACCTGAGATGTAGCTACTGTATGCCAGAAGATGGGCTTGATTGGACACCGCCCGAAAAACTATTAACGGATCAGGAAATCATCCGTTTAGCACGGCTTTTTGTTGAGCAGGGTGTGACAAAGATCCGTTTGACTGGAGGAGAGCCGCTACTCAGGTCAGGGATTGAAAAAATTGCTGAAGAACTAGGCTCCTTGCCAAGACTTCAGACCCTTGCGATGACCACCAATGCGCTACTGCTAAAACGTAAACTATATGCACTACGGGCAGCTGGGGTGAATTTGATCAATGTAAGTTTGGATACATTGCAGCCTGATCGTTTTAAAGCGATTACGCGTCGAGATGGCCTTGAGCTTGTAGTGGCTGCAATTGAGAGTGCTCTAAGGATGGGATATTCTCCGCTTAAGGTCAACTGTGTTGTGATGAGAGGGGTGAATGAGGATGAGCTTGTCGACTTTGTTGAATTCACCTGTGATCGTCCGGTCGAGGTTCGTTTCATTGAGTTCATGCCTTTTGATGGGAATCGCTGGAATGAGGACAAACTGGTCCCTTACGACGAAATGCTTCGCGTTATTCGCCGAGTGTATCCAATCGAGGCACTGCACAACGGCCGCAATGAAACAGCTAAGCTGTACAAAGTCCCGGGGTTTCTTGGTCAAGTCGGGTTTATCACATCCATGACAGATCATTTCTGTGAAGGCTGCAATCGTCTCCGGATCACGGCAGATGGTCACCTAAAAGTATGTCTGTTTGGGCGCTCCGAAGTAAACTTACGCCGTGTCATGCGAAGTGGAGCCAGTGATCAGGATTTACTGGAACTGATCCATACAGCGGTAAGCAGAAAACACGCTCGGCATGCCGGGATGCATCTCATTGCAGCCTCTAAAAATCGCCCTATGATTACGATAGGAGGATAACATGTTTAATCTTCTGATCATGGTCGTACTCGCTCAACCCGCACCTGCGGGTTTTACAGCGATGTCTTTCAATATTCGCTATGATAATCCCGATGATGGAGCAAGTGCATGGAGCCATCGGGTAGAGTGGGTTGCCAGTGAGATGCGGCAGGCCGACCTGATTGGGGTTCAGGAAGCACTCAGTCATCAGGTAGCACAATTGGCTGCGCAGCTTCCCGACTATGATTGGGTAGGAGTCGGAAGAGATGACGGTAAAGACGGTGGAGAGTTTGTCCCGATTTTTTTCAAGACAGCCATCTTTGAACTACTTGGAACCACAACCTTCTGGTTATCTGAGACTCCCGAGCAACCAGGGAGTCGAGGTTGGGACGCTGCCCTTCCCAGAGTGGCTACTTCAGTAAACTTAAAAGTGCGGGGTACAGATCTGGATATCCATGTCGTAAACACACATTTTGATCACCGTGGAATTGAGGCTAGGCTGCAGAGTGCAAAACTGTTGGCAGAGCGCACTCAGGAACTCAGCGGGCCCGTGTTGTTGCTCGGAGATTTGAATACGACCCCGGATTCCGATGCTTTTGCTGCCTTAACTGGGGAAGGCCTATTGAAGGATGCGCATGTGGTGAGTAAGATGCCGGTAATCGGGCCTGTGGGTACATTCAGTGGATTTCTTGAAAATGATCAACTCAATGAAGCCCCACGAATTGACTACGTACTCGTATCGCCCGAATGGGATGTCTCCAGCTATGAAGCAGTAGTCTCAATTCAAAACGGCAGATATGTCTCCGATCATCTGCCTGTAAAAGCACAGATCCAGTTCACTCATCAGCCTTATGATTAGCTGAATACATCGTATCTGGTGGAACAGCGAATGTAATTGTCGTTGGACAAATGCCGGATAACTAACCGGTGCTCTGCATTGCAGCTGCAATCCCGTTCACGCTGAGGAGCAACGCATGAATCAATCGCTCTTTGTCTGATTCTAAATCGTTGCGACTTCGTCGGATTAACTCAACCTGAAGCAGGTTCAACACATCAGAGTAGGGATTGCGCAGTTTGACAGATTTCCTGAATACAGGCACATGCCCATACAGGTTCTCATACCCAGTAATCTCAAGTATAGCTGCCTCTGCCTTTTTGTAATCTTCGACAATCCGGCGATTCACCCGTTCTCCCGCTTCTGGATCAGAAGAGAGGGTCAGATATTCTGATGCAACATCCAATCGCGCTCGTGCCATCTCGCGTTGGGCACTGTTGAGGACGGCCTGGAAGAATGGCCATTGTTTGTACATCCGCTTGAGATCCGAGCCGTGGTCTTTCAGCAACTTCTGAAGTCCCTCACCGGCTCCATACCATCCTGGGACGATATAGCGGGTCTGAGTCCAGGCAAAGACCCAAGGGATCGCACGCAAGTCGTCAAAATCTACATGATGTACTGAGCCGCGAGAAACTGGGCGGGATGCAATCGGAAGGCGACTGATCTGTTCAATCGGCGTTGAGGAGGCGTACCACGGCCAGAATTCTGGATCGTCAATCAGTTTCCGGTAAGTCTTCATGGACACGTCTGCAACACGCTCCATAATTACCGCATCTTCCTCTACATCTGCTACGCGCAGTGGAGCAATCATCATTGCCCGTACAATCTGCTCTAAATGTCGGTGTGCGATTGCGGGAAGGGCATACCTGAATGAAATCACCTCACCCTGTTCGGTAAACCGGATCCGGCCGTTATGGATGATGCGGGGCATCGCAATGATTGCCTGACCAGCACGTCCTCCGCCACGGCCGACCGTTCCACCACGGCCATGAAAGAGTCG
>JAPPBZ010000213.1 GCA_026702635.1 Bacteroidota bacterium | reverse complement strand
GAATAGTATACTCGAACTACATTATTTCCCATTTTTCGTGAATTTTTGCAGTTGAATTATACTTTAGGTGCCATGATTAAAGAAATTAGCTTGCCCAAAGGCCGAATGAGACTGGCCACCGTATTGCAGAATACCGGCGAATTTATTTACACTAACGATGTTGAGCGATCCCTCAAAGTCAGTCGAACCACCGCTTCCAAGCTACTCTCCAGATGGACTAGTCAGGGTTGGCTAGGGCGTGTTGGTCCAGGAATCTACACAGCGGTTACACTTGACTTGGTCGGTTCTGGACCGGTACTAGATCATCCTGGAATGGTGATACCAGCACTATTTGACCCAGCATATATCGGTGGTCGAACAGCTACTGAATATTGGGGGTTAACAGAACAGATCTTTCGTGACACGGTCGTGTTCACCGGACGTCCCATGCGATCAAAGTATCAGAAAATACTTGGTCTCCCGTATACCTTAAAGCATATCCGTCCAGATAAAATTTTTGGTCTAGAGACAATGTGGTTCCAAAGTATTAAGGCTGCAATCTCGGACATGCCTCGAACAATAATAGACCTGTTGGATGAGCCCGCATTCGGGGGTGGAATACAGCATGTCATTGATTGTTTTGGAGAATACTTACGGCATGAATACAGGCAGGATAGAAAGCTGATTTCCTATGCGGAACGCCTGGGAAATGGAGCTATATTCAAACGCTTAGGTTTTCTGGCAGAGCACATGTCAAACTCTACCTATCTCGTTGATGCTTGTAAGAAGAGAATGACAAAAGGCAACGCAAAGCTTGACCCAACTTTGCCAAGTCCCCGACTGGTAACGAAATGGCGACTTTGGATTCCCGATATGAATCTCCAATTCGAAAGAGATGGCTACTAAACAAGAGATCAAGCATTTTACACTTGTGCACGGATTGAGACCTCACGTTATTGAGAAAGATTACTTGCTTGGTTGGATCTTAGCTGGCATCTATCACCATGTTTCTCTTAAGAGTAATTGGATCTTCAAGGGGGGAACCTGTATCAAGAAATGCTATTTCGACTCCTGTAGATTCTCCGAAGATCTTGACTTTACGATCGCAGAGCCATCCCATCTCGACCATGACTTTCTAGTTGAAACGTTCAGCGAAATTAGTGAATGGATTTTTAAACAATCTGGTCTTGAAATTCCGAAAAGACTGCTAAGCTTTGAGATATTCAATAATCCCCGTGGTACAGAGTCTTGTCAGGCCAAGGTAGGCTATCGTGGTCCGATAAGCCCGCGCCAAGGGTACCGCTCCCTGCCGCGCATCAAGATTGACTTGACGTTTGACGAAGTTGTTTTGTTGCCGCCCGTAGATCGTACCATCTATCATCCGTACAGCGATGCCCCACAAGGAGGAATCTCTGTCCGATGCTATACTCCCGAAGAGGCCTATGCCGAAAAAATCTGCGCTTTGGGAGATCGTGCCTTGCCCCGCGATCTATACGATGTCATCAACCTCCTTCGCAACGATGAGGAACAGCCCAACCTATCTGTTCTAAATGATTCAATTCAGAAAAAATGTGCTCACCGTGATCGTCCAGTTCCAACACTCACCGGCGTGCAATCAAAAAGGAAAAGTCTTGAGGTTCCGTGGAGATCCATGCTCGGGCATCAACTTCAAGAACTTCCTCCATTTGAGTCTTATTTTAATGCATTGCCTGAATTTTTTAACTGGCTTGAAGGCGGTGCCCTACCTTCATTATTTGCCATAGATAAGGTTGCAACGGGTGAAGTGGTGGTCAGAAAACCTACCATGAACCTACCTGTCAAGCGCACCACACAGTCATATTTGGAATCTATCCGTTTCGCTGCGGTAAACTATCTGTTTGTCGACCTCGAGTACAAACAATCCATCCACCGCATTGAGCCATATTCATTGCGTCGTACAAAAGATGGCGATCTTGCGCTTCATGCCATCAGCGTTACTAACGGAGAGCATTGCAGGTACGAGATTGACCAAATCCATGGGGCAACTATCATACAACAGAGTTTCGTTCCCCGCTACTTGGTCGAACTACGGCCCAAAATCCAGCCGTCATAATCACATGTGCACAATCCGATCCATGTTACCACTGCTCAGATTGATTTTGCCACATGTATAGCTGTCCGACATACCCTCGTTTAGATCACAGGGTGCAGAAAATGGACTTAAGCCATAAGATGGTCTAGACCTACATTTGATGGCAATCGTTCAGAATACTTGAAAATGCATCATGATTAACAAAATCAAGTATGAGTAGTAGGTAACTTTGGGAGTCTCATGAGAAAGACAATAACGCAATTGCTGGCACTGATCACGCTGATGTATCCCGTGGTCCTCTCGGCCCAGGATGCCGGTGATACCTTGAGCGTCGTGGATATGGAAGAACTGATAATTACCGCAGATCGGTACGAGTCCATACGCTCCCAATCTACAGGAGCCATCAGTGTGCTGAAAAGCACAACAATTTCACAGTTGGCTGGGGTTCAAAACCTGGGGGGAACGCTGCGGCATATGCCCGGCTTTGCGATACTGCAGCTGGATGGAATCGGATATGATGTCCAGCCGATTGTGCGAGGATTCTATGGCGGAGGAGAGGCCGAGTACGTGCTGTTAATGGTGGATGGGCAACCCATTAATGCCCTGGAAACCGGGCTTGTGAACTGGGATCAGATCCCTCTGGCTGCAATCGAATCCATTGAAATTTTGCGTGGCGGAGCCTCATCCCTCTACGGTGATGCTGCCATCGGGGGAGTCATTAACATTGTGACCGACTCCGAGGCTCCCTCCAGCTACGAAATGGCCTTGGCTGGGGGCTCCTTTGGTACCTACAGAGCAAGTGGATCCGCACGGACGTCATTTGGTGCCAGAAAGCTTTCCGCTTATGGGAATTACGAATCAACCGAAGGATACCGAGAACATGCCAATCGTGCTTTGGGAGGCTTGGGTCTCGGGTTTGATCTGATACGGTCTGATCGTGCCCTCGTCACATTGTCAGGGTCAATGCATCAGCGGAGCTATGATATTCCCGGTCCACTCACCGGTGACCAGATTGCACAAGATCGTCTGCAGCAATCTCCATTCTTTCAATTTGATAACAATGATGAGAGTACTCAGCGACTGGCGCTGCAAGGTCGAATCAATTTGGGTGACCAGTCCGAGTTGCGTGGCTCTCTGGTTGGTAATAGGCGCACCCTGGAAGGTGCACGAACCTTACCCCTGAGCCCGGAATTTGCAGACGTAAAGTGGAGAGAATTTGATGCAGCCCGCTTATTCATGAGTGCACAATGGGTGTCCCCACAACTGTTTGCACAGGACCGCTTGACCATTGGTACAGATCTGCAAAATGGGCAATTGGATGTAGCATGGTATGATATGGTATTCGGTACAGCTGAGGCCTTTGACGGATTTGATGGAGCAAGAGGCAATCTCTCGACTAGGGGAGATGGCTCCCGTTCGGCGTTGGCCGCATACGCGCAATATGACATTGAACCGACTTCCTGGTTGCGCCTGTCGGCGGGGGGGCGCTATGATCGCATTCGCGATACCTACTCACCGGAAGGAGGGACAGAGCAGGATGCGGTCCATACTGCGTTAAGTCCCAAAGTAGGTGTGAATGCTCGCTATGTGGCCAGTGCCCGGCACATAGGGAACTGGTATGCCAACGTAGCACGATCATTTAAGACAGCAACGCTGGATCAACTCTTTGG
>JAPPBZ010000126.1 GCA_026702635.1 Bacteroidota bacterium | reverse complement strand
GCATGATCTTGAGCATGTGCAACCTTATCCACTGACATGAGCGATGCCAGTAAGATACATAGACTACACATGTAGAGCCTGAGTATGTTTTTGAGCATGATTGTTCTATTTAGTGAAAGTGTTGTTGACAAGAAAAACGTCCTTCATAAGCAGACAGTATCGCTGCAGCATGCGAGAATCTCTGTAAAAAACCTCCAAGCTTCACCTGTCCTGCAATCTTCAGTGCGTTAACAATAATAAGCACCTGAGCCATCAAAATCAAGGGAACTACATCCGAAGCTGCAACCGACTCGCTCGATCCATTCCCCGAAACCTGAGTGCTGTATCCAAGCAGCAGTTTTTTGTTCCACGGAACGGGCATGAGGTTTATGGAAGCCCTTCCAGAGGCTTGTTCTGTGTTCTGCACTAAGTTGTCAAAAGATTCTAATCTCTACAGTTCAAAATGTGAATCTCAAATCAAGGCGTCGCCCTACAGTTGAATCAGCCTAGTTTACAAAGATAGCAACGCTTCGAGTATTTTTCCGTCAACTATGTGCTTTATCTGTTACAGGATGAGCAATATTCATCATATTTCTGTTAATTCATAATAGGTTGTCTCTTTGGGGCAGAGTTTTACAAGAGTTTCAGAGATATGTATATATGAATGAATCTACGGGCAGGGATTATTTACACGAGTTGGGGCGCAGCGCTTCCCCTGCGGTGAAGTAATCTTCATTCAGATCAATATGATGAAGAAGAATTCCAGCTCTTGTCATTCTGATGATTATACGGGATGCTCTTCCAGGGTGAATTTTTGCATGTTGAGCGAAGCTGTAGACGCTCACTCGACCTACTTGCTCAAGAAGATGCAAGAGAAGGCGCTCTTTCTCGCCGAGCTCAATCAATACATTCTCCGTTTCTGGTGATCGTCTCATCAGCTTCCGCGCTTCACGGCTTGCCGCGATACACATATCTCTGTATCTAACAAAGACTGATCTTCGATGGGTAGACAGATCTCGAACGTAATGAGGGCGAATCGGGCTCAACGGAATCTTGATCACGACCACTGTGCGGGTTCGACTGACCTTAATATACTCTGACTTCAGGGCTATCTCGGGGGTACAGTACTTCTCAAGTGCATGATTGAGAGCGTACATCTCTTCTTCGGGATCTTTCACACCACTTAGATTCCCGTCATCCGTAACTCCAATTAATAAGTATCCCCCATTTGTATTTGCCAGTGCGGTCACTTCGCGGGCAACTCGCTCACTGTCAGGTAATCGATGTTTAAATTCAAGGAATAAGCCCTCACCGTCTGCCACTATTTGCTCCAAGTTTCCCTTGGTCATGGCTGCCAATAACCTTTGAAAAGAACCTCAAGTGAGCACAGGGTGAATCCTACAATACTCCACACCTAAATGGTAAGCATCCGGGATGAAAAGAGCAATCATTGGAGCTGACCGGAAGCACAGGTTCTGCTTCAGCGCTCCTGAACCTGTAGCCATTCCTCCTGTTTTGCTGATCGTGTCATTAATTCCTGAACCACGTCATGAGGCTGCTTGCCTTCGAAAAGAATGCCGTACACTGCTTCGGTGATCGGCATCTCAATACCGAGTCGTTGTGCCATGTTGTATACTGCTTTTGTAGTCCTGACCCCTTCCGCCACCATGTTCATGGATTTTGTTATCTCACCAAGTGTCGCCCCACGCCCGATTGCTTCTCCAAGATGACGATTACGACTGTGTCGGCTGGTGCACGTAACCACTAGGTCTCCAAGGCCGGTCAAACCTGTAAAGGTCCGGGGATCGGCACCCAGTGCACTTCCCAGGCGCTGGATCTCTGCAATTCCTCTCGTGATGAGAGCTGCCCTAGCATTATCCCCATAACCAACTCCGTCACTGATTCCAGATGCAATCGCCATGATATTCTTAACGCTTCCTCCAATTTCGACCCCTTTCACATCGCTGTTCACATAAATCCTGAGCCGGTCTGTCATGAAAATTTCCTGCACAGCTTCCGCCTGTCTCATATTGGTTGATGCAGCGACCAAAGTTGTCGGCTTCCTTGTCCCAACTTCTTCTGCATGGCTCGGACCATACAGAACTACCAGGTTTCCCCTGGGGATAGGCGGGCTTACCACATTTGCCAGTACTGCAGTCGTGGTAAGACCTGTCTCCGTCTCAATTCCCTTGGCGACAGATATTACCGTTGTCTCCTGATCGCAGAAGTCCAGCAAATCTGTAGCTATCTTGCGCACTGTATGAGAGGGGGTTGCGATCACCCAGCAACTTGCCTGCTGCGCCGCGAGAGGAAGATCAGCTGTAACGGCTACAGATGCTGGGATTGAGACATCCGGCAAATATTCAGGGTTGCGACCCTCGTGTTGGATCGCGTTTGCCAGATCCTGTCTGCGGGCCCAGAGCGTCACCGCATGACCCCCGCTAGATAAACTCACGGAAAGCGCAGTGCCCCAGCTACCAGCACCAAAAACGGATATTGCACACGGCATGCAATTGGCGGAGGCTACAGCTCACCACGCCCACGCATACCATGAGCCAGTCGAAAATTTTGGACCTTATTCTCTTTACCCGAAACAAGTCGCTGGATATTGCTCCGATGAGCATAAAGAATTGCAATCGCGAAGATGCAACCAAATAAGAGTAGACTCCGGTCCAATGCCTCAATATCAAAAACGAACATTCGAATGGCCACTGTCGCCGGAAACATCAACGCCGCAGTAATACTTGCCAGGGAAACATATCTTGAGCTAAACAACACCAAGGTAAAAACCCCGATCACGATCCACATTGTTTTCGGCGTAATTGCAAATAAGACTCCTGCAGCGGTGTTCACGCCTTTTCCCCCTCGAAATCCGGCCCACACAGGAAGCATATGACCAACAATTGCAGCGATGCCGGCTAACAGGCGGATGACGGATTCCACCTGCCAAAATGCAAACCCTGATGGAAGCTCATCAATGCGAATAGACGCAATTACGCCCGCGGCCAATAATCCCTTACCGACGTCAATGATTGTGGACAACACCCCTGCTTTCCATCCCAATACTCGAAAAACATTTGTTGCCCCTGCATTCAAGCTGCCGTGCTTACGTACATCAACCCCATACAGTAATTGCCCCACCCACACGCTTCCAGGGATAGATCCCGCAAGGTAGCTCAAAACCAATATCAGAATAATCGAGCCCATCAAGAATTAAAGATTTGGCGGCGGTTTAACGCGAAATTGGAAACTTAAACGCACGATTACAGCTAGTATACTGATCCCATCGCAATGGGATTCTCATGATGCACCGCTGCGATACGCTGGATGTCCTGCTCCGCCGAAGCAGGCGCAATCACGACCAATCCGATACCTAGGTTAAATGTATCCCGCATGTCGTCTTCCGGCACAGCCCCGCGTTTCTGGATGAGGTCAAAAACAGGCGGGCGCTCCCAGCTTTCATAGTCCACCTTTACATGAAGTTCCTCCGGGAGTACGCGCTGGGTGTTTCCTTCGATCCCACCTCCGGTCACATGAACAAAAGCATGTGCATGCTCTTTGAGATCGCGGATTAAGGATAGATAACACTTGTGTATGCTTAATAATTCTTCTTCAATGCTTTTCCCTTTCAGTTGTGCGGGCCTTTCGTTCAGATGAAACCCCGACAGGGTTCCTAGGAGAACTTTACGTGCAAGGGAGTAGCCATTTGTATGAAGTCCAGACGAAGTGATCCCCCAAAGCGTGTCCCCCTTCTGGATCTTG
>JAPPBZ010000174.1 GCA_026702635.1 Bacteroidota bacterium | reverse complement strand
CTTTCACAGAAACCACGACCTCTTTGCCAGAGACCTTTACGGTTATCGGCAACTATCCGAATCCATTTGAGGGTGTTACCCAATTGGTGTTTGATCTACCGTGGCCTGCACATGTTCGGGCAGAGATTATTGATGTGACCGGAAGGCAGGTTTTAGCTGTTCCCGAAAATCGTTTGGAAGCCGGATGGCACAGACAAATAAAGATAGACGGGGCATCGCTACCATCGGGGATCTACCTGTACCATCTAATTGCGAATTCTCCCACCGGAATCTTTGTACACACGGGGCGAATTGTGAAAGTGCGATAAAACTTTTACTTAGTCAAGAGACAACTGCCCATATCCCTTCGCACGGAGGTTCAGAATAGTTTAGCGTGTCTGGAAAACCTGACGGTAGGGCGCGGACGATATGAACCGTCATTCTGACTCTCCATATCGTATCCCGGTTAATTAGAGGTGATGTTTATCTTTAGGAATTACATATCCTCCGTCAGATTACACCGAAATAAGACGATCAGGATTTCCGGTTCGACTTCAAACACCTCAGAAAGAATGAGTAGCACAGCTGAACTAAAGCATTTTATTGGAGGGGTATGGGAATCCTCGCAAACAGATGATATCCTGAAGGGCATCAATCCTGCAACCGGAGAGGCAATCAGTCTCATCCCGATGGCCTCGTCTGCAGAGGTAGATATAGCGGTACGAAAAGGGCAGGATGCTTTCGTAGAATGGCGACGCACCCCGGTAACGGAGCGGGTTCAGTATCTCTTCGCTCTACGCCAGCTGCTTGAGCAGCATTTTGAGGAGATTGCTTCCATGATGACGCAGGAATGCGGAAAAACCATCGTTGAAAGCCGGGCAGAACTGCGACGCGGGGTCGAAAATGTTGAGGTTGCATGTGGTATGCCAAGTCTGATACAAGGCTACAACAATGAAGATGTTGCCAGTGGCATTGATGAGCACATGATTCGGCAGCCACTTGGTGTTGTCGTTGCGATTACACCATTCAATTTTCCTGGCATGATCCCGTTGTGGTTTCTACCCTATGCTATAGCAGCCGGTAATTGTTTTATCCTGAAGCCGAGTGAAAAAGTACCCCAGACCGGTGCTTGGATGATGCGATTACTGAACGAAGTAGGGCTACCCAAGGGGGTCGTACAAATGGTACATGGTGGAAAAGAAACGGTAGATGCACTCATTGAGCATCCTTTGACACGGGCGATCAGCTTTGTAGGATCAACCAGGATTGCTCGATATGTGTATGCAAAAGCTGCCAAACATGGGAAGCGGGTTCAGTGTCAGGGAGGGGCTAAAAACGTAGCGGTTATTTTGGAGGATGCCGAAATGGAGTTGACCTCTGAAATTCTGGCAGACTCCGCGTTTGGATGTGCCGGCCAGCGATGTCTCGCAAATAGCCTAGCGGTGACCGTAGGGGAGGCACGGGATGTATTTACGGAGGCAATGGCGGGAGCGGCCCGCATACGCAGGGTCGGGTACGGACTGGATGAAAATTCAGAAATGGGACCAGTCATCACGCCGGACAGTCAATCAACGATTGAGAACATAGTGGGGGTAAGCGAGAAAGAAGGTGCACGTATCCTGGTTGATGGGCGAGGGAGGACGGTAGATGGGTTTAAAAATGGGAATTGGGTCTTCCCCACGCTGATTGATGACGTAGATCCTGGTAGTACACTCGCGAAGACGGAAATTTTTGGACCCGTATTCGGGTTGATGCACACGGCCAATCTGGACCATGCAATTGAGCTGATTAACTCGCAGGCTTATGGCAACATGGCCTGCCTGTTTACCCGAAGTGGTGCTGCGGCTCGAAAATTCCGGTATGAAGTGGATGCCGGCAATCTTGGAATTAATCTGGGCGTCGCTGCTCCAATGCCTTTTTATCCATTCAGTGGCTGGAAAGACAGCTTCTTTGGCTCCCTTCATGCCCAGGGCAAGCACGGAGTGGAATTCTATACACAAACCAAGGTCGTCGTTGAGCGCTGGCCAAGTGTATGGAGCCGAAAATTTTAGTGGATTCCACTGGTGATTACGATATTGAACCACGCCCGACAGTATTTAGGTATCGAAATTACTGCGTAGTTTAGACTCTGGAGTCACACAACAATAGAATTATGTTGATAAAAAGGTACATTGTCGTTCTGCTTTTTGGACTTGGCTGCATACATTTGAATCCTACAGTCGAAGCACAGACGGCAGAGCTCTTCGACGATTTGGAGTTTCGCTATATCGGCCCGTCACGTGGAGGGAGAGTGACCACGGTAACCGGGCATAGAGATACCCCTGAGACATTTTACATGGGGGCAACAGGGGGAGGAGTCTGGAAGACGACAGATTATGGAGCAAGTTGGGAAAATATATCCGACGGATATTTTGAAACCGGTTCAATCGGTTCTATTGATGTAGCCGACAGTAATCCCCAGATTGTTTACGTGGGAACGGGCTCAGATGGGATTCGCAGCAATGTGATCATCGGCCGGGGGATGTACAAGTCCGTGAATGGTGGTGAGTCGTGGATGCATATTGGGCTTCGGGATGCAGGCCAGATTGGTTCGGTCGTCATCCATCCGACCAATCCACAGGTTGTCTATGTGGCGGCATTGGGAAATCCATTTGGCTCAAATCCAGAGCGTGGCGTGTTTAAGTCCATCGATGGCGGGGAAACCTGGCAGCATGTACTGTTTATTTCAGAGCGGACGGGGGCAGTAGACCTTGAGCTTGCACCGGAGAATCCAGATGTTATCTACGCTGCATTATGGAGAGCGGAACGCAAACCCTGGACGATCATCAGTGGAGATGATGGCTCTGAAAACGGGATTTATGTCTCGCGTGACGCAGGTAAAACGTGGTCCAGGAGTACGGATGGATTACCCCAAGGGTTGATTGGTAAGATTGATTTTGCGGTAAGCCCTGCAGATCCCAGCCGGGTCTATGCACTAGTTGAAGCGGTTCCAGAGGAAGAAGGCCTCTATCGATCCAATGATATGGGGATGACCTGGCATGTAGTCAGCACGGAAGGTTACCTGATGACCCGCCCCTTTTATTATACGAATGTAGATGCGGACCCGACAGATGCGGATGTAGTCTGGGTTAACAATCTTGCGCTTTGGCGCTCAGAGAATGGAGGGCAGGAGTGGACGAGAGTCGGGACTCCACATGGGGATAATCATGATATGTGGATCAGTCCCGATGATCCGCTCATCATCGTTCAGTCGAACGATGGCGGGGCAAATGTTACACGGGATGGTGGCAGAACATGGTCCTCGCAGCATAATCAACCCACAGCTGAGCTCTATCAGGTCGATGTGGATGAACGGTTTCCATATTGGGCATATGCAGGGCAGCAGGACAACTCCACGATTGCCGTTCCAAGCTTACCCCCAGATTTTCGCCCAGGGGGAGTTACCGCACACTGGGAAGCGATCGGAGGATGTGAAACGGGGCCATCGGTCCCTCATCCAGTGGATCCTATGATCGTCTACAGCAATTGTAAAGGCACCTTCAGACGCTATAACCGTGCCACCGGGCAGCAGCAGTCCTATTATGTTGGGGGCGTCAACATGTATGGTGTGAATCCGCGTGAGTTGCCGTATCGTTTTCAGCGGGTAGTTCCAATTGAAATCTCCCCCCACGATCCCAGTGTTATTTATCATGGATCCCAGTTTGTGCACCGCACAACGGATGAGGGGAATCTTTTCGTCGCGCTGGACACCGGGCGCGAGGCCTGGCACCCGATCAACGGAAC
>JAPPBZ010000069.1 GCA_026702635.1 Bacteroidota bacterium | reverse complement strand
GCGGCCAAGGCAATGGAGCATGCATTAGCTTCGGCTACCGAGCAGGGAGGACAGGTCTATGGGGGTGGACGCGTCACAGCGGATGTCCCCTCTGGTGGTGTCTACGTGCGGCCGACGCTCGTAGAAATTTCTCCCGAAGCACCGATTGTGCAAACAGAAACGTTTGCACCGATCTGTTATGTACATGAATACGATCAACTGGAGGAGGCAATCGGAATCCAGAATGATGTGCCACAGGGACTCTCGAGTGCAATCTTTACTGGTAGCGTTGTAGAGGCTGAGATTTTTTGTGGACCTGCAGGAAGTGACTGCGGGATTGCGAATGTAAATATTGGTACGAGCGGGGCTGAGATTGGTGGTGCCTTCGGAGGGGAAAAAGAAACAGGTGGAGGGCGTGAAAGTGGTTCGGATTCTTGGAAACATTACATGCGCAGAGCAACCAATACTGTGAATTATGGCAAAGACCTTCCCTTGGCACAGGGAGTAGAATTCGTTTAACAATGTCATTACTCGCTCCACACATTCAGTCCATTCCCCCAAGCGGTATCCGCCGTTTCTTTGATATTGCAGCTTCCATGGAGGATGTAATTTCATTGGGGATTGGGGAGCCGGATTTTGTGAGCCCACGTCCAATCATGGATGCAGCGGTCGCGTCACTGGCAGCGGGAAAGACGGGCTACACTTCGAATGCCGGCCTGATTGAGCTGCGAGAGGCAATTGCGGAACACCTGTACAATCTATACGGATATCAGGTAGAGGCAGATCAGATTCTGATCACCGTTGGTGCCAGTGAAGCAATGCAATTGGCAATGCTGGCGCTACTGAACCCTGGGGATGAGGTCCTGATCCCAGAGCCATGCTTTGTGTCCTATGGTCCCGTCGCCCAGTTTGCCCATGGTAAGGTGGTCTATGTCCCGACGCGTGCAGAAACAAATTTTGAAGTGACGGCAGAGGATATTTCCAGTAGAATCACCTCCCGGACCCGGATGATTTTTATTGGATATCCAAACAATCCGACAGGAGCGATCTTGAGACGGGAAACCCTTGAGGAAATTGCTGCCATTGCAGAAGCCCATGACCTCGTCCTAGTTTCAGACGAGATTTATGATCAACTCATCTATGGAGATGCGAAGCAGATAGGGCATGCCAGTGCCTGGTCGGTTGAGTCTTTGCGTGAGCGCAGTATAATCCTAGGGGGATTCTCAAAAGCTTACGCCATGACCGGATGGAGGCTTGGTTATGCGATTGCTCCTGCTTCAATCTACGAGGGGCTCTACAAGGTCCATCAATATATGATCATGAGTGCTCCGACCGTTGCCCAGTACGGGGCCTTGGCGGCAATCCGGGACTGTGCTTCGGAGGTTGAGCGTATGCGGCAGGCATACGATGGCCGTAGACGCGTGATTGTAGATGGTTTGCGGGCGGCAGGACTCCCCACTTTTGAGCCGGAAGGGGCATTTTATTGTTTCCCGGATATCCGGTCTACAGGGCTGACTTCAGAGCAGTTTGCAGAGAATTTGATTCACGAAGAATCGGTCGCTGTGGTGCCAGGAGATGCTTTTGGGCCCAATGGGGCAGGGTTTGTACGCTGCTCCTATGCGACTGCAGATGACAAGGTCGCCGAGGCTACCCGCCGGATCAATCGATTTGTTCAGAAGTGCAAGAATGACCGATGATTCGAATATTGATTGGGCTGGGGACTGCGATCGTTCTTCATCTGTTTCTGGGATGGGCATGGAGTATTGGAGGTGGCATCGCTGCAGGGATGTATTGCCGAAGACGCGCATGGCTTGCAGGAGGCGTTGCAGTGGGACTGGGCTGGGCCCTGTTTGTCGCCCATGCATTCATCGTTGCTCCTGAGCCAACCATACGGCTACTGGCGATCATGGGGGCGATGTTCGGAGGCCTCCCGGGGGCACTTATTCCAGTGGTAACAGTACTTGTGGGAGGATTACTTGGGATCGCTGGCGGGGCACTGGGGGCATCCATGAATCCGGCTCTTGCGCCTTTATGGAATCAGTTGAAGTCCCGTTTTTCTCAGCGAAGTCACTCTGCTATCAGATGATATCCGGGCCAGAAATAGAAAGCTTACTGGAGCGTGCCCATGCGCTCGGAGGCTACCTTTGACGTTGCAAAGCGGTCAGAACGGGTTCGGGCGCTGAATGAGAAACGCCTGCTACCGGATTACTGGGATAATGCCGAAGCAGCACAAGCGAACGAGCGTGCAATCGCATCCGAAAATGAGTGGCTGCAGGCATACAAGACCGTGCGTGAGCACGCGGAGGATGTGTCGGTTTTAATTGAGCTTTCCGAAGAAGAATCAGAAGATCTAGGGGAGGAGATTGAAGCAAGCTGCAAGGCATTGCAGCAATTGATTGAATCCCTTGAGTTGCGTAGCATGCTTTCCGGCGAGGATGACCATCGCAATGCCATTCTGACGATTAATCCCGGTGCCGGTGGGACCGAGAGTCAGGATTGGGCCGAGATGCTGCTGCGGATGTATACACGCTATGCAGAACGGCAGGGTTTCAAGGTTTCGATTCTCGGCCACCAGGCGGGGGAGGTCGCTGGTATCAAGAGTGCCTCTCTGAGTGTTCAGGGAGAGTTTGCCTATGGCTATCTCAAAGCTGAATCCGGTGTACATCGGCTGGTGCGGATTTCTCCATTCGATTCTAATTCGCGTCGGCACACCTCGTTTGCAAGTGTATTTGTGTACCCGGAAATTGACGAAACTATAGAGATTGATCTGCGAGCCGCGGATATTGAGTTGCAGACCTTCCGCTCAGGAGGAAAGGGCGGACAAAATGTAAACAAGCTCGATACCGGTGTGCGGTTGATCTGGATGGGGGCTCTCTCAAATGGAGAAGAGGTTCGTGTTGCCGCAGAGTGTACCGAGGAACGCAGCCAGTTGCAGAACCGGGAGCGGGCCATGACCATGCTCAAGAGCCGCGTCTACCGTTTAGAGCAGGCAATCCAGGAAGAAGAGAAGAATAAGCGTGAAGCGCAGAAGAAACGAATTGACTTTGGGAGCCAGATCCGGTCCTATGTATTCCAGCCGTACACAATGGTCAATGATCATCGGACGGAGCTCAAGATCACAGATGTTCAGTCTGTTATGGATGGAGACCTGCATGCATTTATTAAAGCCTATCTCCTGCAATAACGATGGCTGACCGACACCAGTATGATTATCTCGTTTTGGGGAGTGGGATCGCAGGGTTATGGTTTTCGTTGGGCGTTGCCGATCAAGGGCGGGTCGCAATCATCACCAAGAAGGAGACTGCCGAATCCAACACAAATTATGCCCAGGGGGGGATCGCGGGGGTCTGGGACAAGAATGATTCCGTCGAAAGTCACATTCAAGATACACTCATTGCCGGTGCAGGCCTCTGTGACGAGAGCGTAGTCAGGGATGTGATTACCGAAGGCCCCCGTGAGATTCAGGCGTTGATTGACATGGGGGCATCCTTCACCAAAGCAGAGGGGCAGTTGCATCTGGCTCGGGAGGCGGGACATGCACATCCAAGGATCCTCCATGCCAGAGATCGGACCGGGCGGGAGATTGAACGCGTCCTTCTGGAAAAAATCCAGGCACATCCCAATATCACGATCTTTGATTATCACTATGCGGTGGATCTGATTACAGAGCATCATCTGGGGCAACATGTGACAAGACTACGCCCGGATGTCAGTTGTTATGGTGCTTATGTGCTGGATGAGAGGGACGAGACCGTGCATACATTTCTGGCACGGGTGACCCTACTG
>JAPPBZ010000189.1 GCA_026702635.1 Bacteroidota bacterium | reverse complement strand
CTGACCTGGTCGTGGGATGCGACGCCTACGGCAGTCTGGGTGGTGCTGGGAGGTTCAATTTTCAGCAACTTGATCCCCTATACAGCAGATCAAACTGTAGTTCAACGCTATCTAACCACGGCAAATGAAAAACTTGCTGCACGATCTGTCTGGACCAATGCAGTGCTCACGATTCCCGGTAGTTTGCTTTTTTTCTGCTTGGGTACAGCCTTGTTTGTATTCTACCAACAGCACGCAAGCGCTCTGGAGCCTTCGCTATCAACCGATGCAATCTTCCCGCTGTTTATCATACAACAGTTACCCCAAGGTGTATCAGGCCTCCTGATTGCCGGGATTTTCGCCGCAGCCATGTCCAGCCTTGACAGCAGTCTCAACAGCGCCGTTGCTGCACTGGTATGCGACTTTTACAAAAGATTTAAGCCGCGTTCTACTGCGTCAATCCGCCTGCGATTGGCCAAATGGCTGACTGTCGGATTAGGCTTTCTAGCTACCGCTATTGGTTTACTAATGGCTACAATCGAAATTGCTTCATTATTCGACTTTTTCCTTGAATTATTGGGATTATTGGGGAGCAGCCTGGCAGGTCTCTTTGCTCTGGGTATCTTTACGCGCCGTGCACATGGTACTGGGGCACTGATTGGTGCCTGTACCAGTGCAGTCGTACTCTATTTAGTAAGTGCTTTCACAGCCATTCATTTCTTCCTTTATGCAAGTATTGGCATATTGACCTGCTTCGTCGTAGGATATATCATGAGTAACATTCTTCCCAGCCGTCACATACAGCTTAGCGGGTTAACAATCTATACTTTGGAAAGCGGGTTTCCGAAACAATAATCGGAATGATGCAGGCACCAATGGATAAATCAATCCGGCTGAGGGGGCTTACCGCGGCAGCATTCACACCCATGATAGATGATGCTCTAGTGGATCTTGACCGTATCCCAGACTTAGTCGAACATCTACTAAGAGATGGTGTCTCTGCATTATATGTACTGGGTAGCACGGGGGAAGGGGTCTCACTGACACTCCACGAGCGGCAGCGTACTGCAGCAACATTTATGCAGGCTGTTGCTGGCCGTGTACCTGTAGTGGTTCATGTCGGACATAACAGTCTACAGGAAGCACAAACCCTTGCCAGACATGCCCAACAGATCGGAGCCAGTGCTATTTCGGCCACGCCCCCTTATTATTTCAAGCCTGATTCGACAAGATCACTGGTGGACTGTCTAGCTGTGATTGCTGCAGGTGCACCGGATCTCCCATTCTACTACTATCATATCCCTGGAAAGACGGGGGTAGAGCTGGATCTGAATGATTTCTTGAGTTTATCAGCGTCACGATTGGACTCGCTCGTTGGTATAAAATTTTCAGATACACGTCTGCACGAAGTCTCAGCGTGTCCTTATACCGAAAGGTATGACTTTGTATGCGGCGTCGATGAGATGCTTCTCGGTGCATGGATGACAGGCATGCGCGGAGCAGTGGGTACGACATACAATTTTGCTACGCCACTCTATAACCGTCTTATCGCCTGCTGCGAACAGGGACGGATAGAGGAGGCCCGACGCCATCAGGCGAGAGCCTCTACGATGATAAAAGTAATTCTGAAAACCTGTGGACGCCCGGGCTTCAAAGCTGTTATGGGTCTGATCGGCCAAGATTGTGGCCCCCACAGATTGCCCCACTCCACCGCTACACCGGCCCAAATTTCGAAAATGCGCAAAGCACTGGAAGAAATCGGATTTTTTGAATGGGCTCGAAAACATACCGACTGAAAATTGTCCCTACGTTTTAAGCAACTTTCCCACTACCTATGCGACGCCTCATATTAATCAATCAACTCGTGTGTATTCTCTTGGGCACATTACTATTGACATTCGCGGCTCTGGCACAGGATACTATTACCGTCACGCAGAACGGTGTCGTGAAAATGGGAAGTCTAGGTACATGGGTTGAGCAGAATGGGTACATTGCAATTATATCAGGCACGTCAGATGAAGCGGAGCTGTTCGCTGGTCGTGACCTTGCGACGGGGGATTTCCAGATAACAGCACAGCTCAGCCTTCCCGAGCTAAACGCTACGGGCGCAGCATTCCAGTTGGGAGAGAGTTACCTCGGTTTCGATGGACCCAATCAACAGCTATACCTGTCTGGTGCTTTAGCAGGCTGGCATCATTTAGTTCTTGGTGATGCTCACCCTCATCTTGAACCTGGAGAATGGTTTACTTTTGAAGCTATCCGAACAGACGGTGTAATCCGGTTTCTGATTGATGATCAGTTGATTCATTCAGTGGGTAGCTTTGCAGGTATCGGACGTTTTGGTTTCACATTTTCCTCGCTTGGCCGTGTAGCGCCTTTGGCAAATGGTGAACTCCACATCCGGGAATTTGTCAGCACGGGCATTTTCCGCCCAAGTGGTACAATCAAGCCTGGCGGATTCAGTATCCCGCTCGTTGACCTTGCCGAAGATACTCACCGACAAGTATTAGTAGATCGAGAGCCAAACCAGTACCTCGGTCATCCAACCACTGTGCTGCTGGATGACCAGCATACAATCATCACTGTATATCCAAAGGGGCACGGACGCGGTGCAGTTGTGATGAAGAAAAGTCACGACAGCGGGCTCACTTGGGGTGACCGCCTCCCCGTGCCGGAAAACTGGTCAACTTCACAGGAGGTCCCAACACTCTATCCGGTAATTGATCGTGATGGGACAAAGCGCTTAATCATGTTTTCCGGGTTGTATCCTATCCGCATGGCTGTTTCTGAGGACGAGGGAAACACTTGGAGCTCACTAGAGCCTATCGGAGATTTTGGTGGAATCGTAGCCATGGGAGATGTAATCCGATTGCGTGATGGCCGCTATATGGCATTCTTTCACGACGATGGAAGGGTTATCAATGGACGCGAGGAAGAGCGGGGACAATTTTACGTGTACAAAACCGTGTCGTCTGATGGCGGACTAACTTGGAGTGAGCCGGAAGTTGTCGTAACGCATCCCGTGGCTGATCTGTGCGAACCAGGCGTCATTCGGTCCCCTGACGGCGAACAACTCGCCATGTTACTGAGGGAGAATAGCCGTCAGTTCAACAGTTTCGTAACGTTCTCGGATGATGAAGGTGTAACATGGAGCACGCCGAAAGAAGTCACGGGCGCTCTCACCGGTGACAGACATCAGGCCATCTACGGCCCGGATGGTCGACTATTTATCTCATTTCGTGACCGTACCCATGTTTCACCCACATGGGGCGACTGGGTTGGATGGGTTGGCACGTATGAGGATATCGTGCATGGTCAGGAAGGACAGTATCGTGTACGACTTATGGACAACCACGAGGGGGCTGATACTGCCTATCCGGGAGTTGAGATACTTCCCGACGGGACCGTGGTTACTACTACGTATGGTCACTGGACAAAAAACGAGTCCCCTTACATTATGAGCGTTCGCTTTACGTTCGAAGAGCTTGATAACAAGGTCGCTGAGAACTAAATATTCGGCTCTTGTAGCAATGAAAGCGGTTGAGCAATACTCGTTCAAAATTCTCGAGCGGATCTGGACGGACTTCAATGCTCTCTGGATGTCCTGACCAGCTCCATGGCAGTATCTTCCAGTCCATCTGGTAACTGTGGCCGAAGCTCTCGCCCGTCCATTTTTGCAATTGGCACCGCTAGTCGCCCGCTGTTCGTCATGAATGCAGCTTCCACGAACCGCAACTCGTCTTCCGTTATCGTTCGTTCTATAATTCCAAGACCTATGTGTGGAGCAG
>JAPPBZ010000066.1 GCA_026702635.1 Bacteroidota bacterium | reverse complement strand
CATTGGGATTTGCCCCTGGTGTGACCTCACCCTCCGGTGTTGTATACCGGAATACGACCTGTCCATTACGCTCTAATTCAACCAATTCCGACGCCTCCGCAAAGTAGTTTCCCTCGCCGTGAGCCACAGGAAGCCTCAGGATCTGTCCCAATTCTGCGGTGCTCGTAAAGGGAACATCAACATTGTCCGTACGCAGGTGCACCCACTTGCAAACAAACCGAACCGAGGCGTTAGAAAGCAACACACCCGGCAGGAGTCCACATTCACACAGGATTTGGAACCCGTTACAAATTCCAAGGACAAGGCCTCCCCGTTCTGCAAAACGCACCACGCTGTCCATAATGAATGAAAACCGAGCGACGGCTCCCGCACGGAGATAGTCTCCATAGGAAAAGCCACCAGGCACAATCACCAAGTCAACCGGCGGTAGATGGCGCTCTTTGTGCCAGATGAAGGTCGTCTCAAGACCAAACACATGTCGTGCAACGTGATAGGCGTCGTGGTCACAATTTGAGCCTGGGAAAACAATGACGCCTACTCGCATCGGCCCTGTTAGTCTTTGATCAATTCTAACTCAAGAATGATCTCAACATCATGCCCTACGACAAATCCCCCGGCTTCCGTCAGTCGATCCCAGGACAGATTGAATTCTTTCCGGTTGACCGTTGCGGTTGCCTCGAATCCAGCGCGTTCCGAGTCGCCCATCGTGGCGGTTCCAAGAAACTCGCCTTCCAGGACAATAGATTTGGTTACATCTCTGATGGTCAGGTCCCCGGCTAAAAGGAATTCATCGCCATCAACTTCCGTAACTCCCGTGCTGGTAAACGTCATGTTTGGAAACTCTTCCGCTCCAAAGAAATCATCCGAGCGCAAATGATTATCCCGACGTTCATTCCCCGTATCAATGCTTGTGGTTTCGATGGTGGCATCCACCGCCAGAGTACTCAAATCGGTACCATCCATTAAGATTTCTGCATCGTAGGTAAGGAATTCACCGCGAACATTCGAAATACCCAAATGGCGCACCTTAAACGAGATACTCGAGTGGGCTACATCAATAGACCAGGATGAGGGCTCTTCTGTGGGGATTGAAAAAGCCACAAGAAGTAGGGAAGCGAAAAGCAAAGCACGAATTTTCATCGGATGTGGTAGATGGCTGGAAAAACGCTGTAACTCGGATCCTGCACTTAGGATTCCCACCTGTCGGATCAACATTTTACGCACAAAATCGTTCTTTCCCGATATTTCATCTGCTCATGATTCCACGCGAACTTTTCGCCAAGATTCGGCGAATAGAAATACGTACGAAAGGCCTGGTGAATAACGTTTTCGGTGGAGAATACCATTCGGCCTTTAAGGGGCGTGGCATTGAATTTTCTGAGGTGCGCTCCTATCAGTTTGGAGACGATATTCGAACCATTGACTGGAACGTGACCGCACGGACGGGCGAAGCTTTTGTGAAAATCTTTGAAGAAGAGCGTGAACAGACATTATTGCTTGTTGTGGATATCTCAGGATCCAGCGATTTTGGGAGCCGTGACAAGTTTAAACGGGAGATTGCTGCAGAAATTTGTGCAGTCCTGGGGTTTAGTGCGATCAAAAACAATGATAAGGTTGGACTCTTGCTATTCTCGGATCAGGTCGAACTCTTTGTGCCGCCAAAGAGTGGACGTCGACACGTACTGCGCCTCGTGCGTGACCTGTTTGCTCACAAGCCACAGTCTTCCGGCACCGCACTGCAAAGCGCTCTGGATCATATCCTGCATGTTATTCGCCGTCGATCCATCGTACTGCTGGTGAGTGATTTCTTTGACGAAGGCGAAGGCTTCGAGCGATCACTACGGATGGTCTCGCGTCGGCATGATACCGTTGCAGTGCACCTCACGGATCCCAGAGAACAGGTACTTCCCCCATTGGGCCTTGTGACCCTGTACGACCCCGAAACCAATCAGTCCCGGTCACTGGACACGGGAAGCCGAGCAGTACGGGACACATTTCAACAGTCCTCGACACAAACACATGAGCGGCTCAAAGTACTTTTTCGTAGAGCACGTGTTGATTACGTTGAAATCAAGTGCGGAGAAGACTTCGTGGATCCACTGGCGAAATTTTTTCGTGCACGTGCGCAGGTTGCCTGATGAGTAGATTGTATCTGTACGTCACACTGGCTTTATCAACCGCCTTTGTGAGTCAACTTGACACCGCGCAGGCACAACGTGTGGATGCCTATCTATCTGAGGACAGTGTCTACGTGGGAGATCGTTTTACCCTTACACTGATCGCCTTGCACGGGTTTGATGAGATGCCCTCGTTTCCGAGTACCGATTCCGCTTTTGGTGATATCCTTCCCGTTGATCTCATATCGGCTGGTAAACGGTTCATGGATGCGGATATACGCCTAGATAGCGCCATATACGAGGTGACTACGTTCGCTCTGGATACTGCCCGCTTAGCACCACTCATCATCGGGTTTGGCGGTAATACGGTAACCGCTGTCACACCTGCACGGGAGTTACGTGTGACATCCTTGGTTCCACAGGATGCCACAGGGATCCGCGATATGGCATCTCCTGTCGAATTTGGCCGTCCCCTATGGCCATACGTGCTTCTTGGTTTTGCTGTCCTGATTGTAGCCGCCCTGATTTGGTACATGATCTGGCGGCGGCGACAACCTGATCCCCTTCCGGTGACTGAGACGGAAGACCTTGATCTGCCTTCTCCTTCCGCCGTCGCTCTAGAGCGCCTGCGTGCACTCGAGAACACTCCGCTTACCAAGCGAGTACAGGTAGAAGCCTATTATGTAGAACTTTCAGATACCCTGCGCACTTATGTAGAAGATCGGCTGCTGATTCCAGCACTGGAATCCACAACAACGGAGCTCATCCAGGATCTGGTTCATCCAAATGTTCAGCATCAAATCCCTGCAGGCATCCCGGAGCAACTGAATCAAATCTTGTCTCTTTCTGATCTGGTTAAGTTCGCAGATGTAACCCCTTCAATCCCTGAGGGTCGAACTGCATTAGAGGAAGCCGTCACCGTTGTTCAGCGTATTGAAATCAAGTTTGATCAGCGCGCTGCGAGCGAAAAATTTGTGAAAGCTGGTTCGTGATCATGGAGTTTGCTCAGCCACAGTGGTTATTTCTCTTGATCCTGGTCCCTGCCTATGGGCTGTTGAGCTGGTTCCGAAGTCGACGTACGCCAGGGCTTGTCTTCAGTAATACAAAGGCAGCACAAAACGCTCCCCGTGGACTTCGGGTTTATGCCTCTATCCTGCCACCATTGCTTCGCATGGGGGCCATGGCGCTGTGCATACTGGCACTCGCACGCCCCCAGACTCGGGAAGTAACCCAAGAGCGTTACGCAGAAGGTGTCGATATTGTCCTCGTCCTGGATACGTCCACCAGTATGCGTGCAGAGGACTTCAGACCGAACCGCTTTGAAGCTGCCCGTGAAGTCGCCTCTGAATTCATTGACGGACGAATGTCGGACCGAATTGGCCTGATCGTGTTTGCAGCAAAAGCCTATACGCAGGCACCGCTAACCCTGGACTATCAGTTCCTCCAACGTATGCTGGCCGAGGTAGAGGTCGGAATCATTCAAGATGGCACAGCGATTGGGACTGCGCTGGCTACGGCAGTGAATCGGCTGAAAGATACCGTTGCAGAGAGTAAAATTATCATTCTACTGACCGATGGACAAAATAATCGTGGAGAGATTGACCCGGTAACAGCTTCCGAGGTTGCTGCAACACTGGGAGTCCGTATCTATGCAATTGGTG
>JAPPBZ010000311.1 GCA_026702635.1 Bacteroidota bacterium | reverse complement strand
CAACAGGCCCAATGGCAATACGGGCACGTAATAGAGTGCAACCAATGGCGCAAGAAACAATGACTTGCCAAGAAGTAGGATCGGAAACTTGATCAGCAGGCGCCAGGCCAGGGATCCCCAAGCTCCATAGCTGTACTGCGCGTCAACGATTTCAAGTCCGGCATGTGTAAGCATTTGCATGAGCTCATTGAGGTTGTAGCCTTCGCGGACATGCTCACCGATGAAGCTCTTCTGATCCTTGTCATGGACATCGGACCCTCCCTGATCGCTCGGGGTGCTGATAATCAGGCACCCCTCCCGTTGCAGGCGCTGGGCGAAATGATGGATTGCCGCCTCATCCTCTTCAATGTGCTCAAGGACATCTACCGCCAGAATACAGTCAAAGAGACCGGTTACACTCGGATCTGTGAGATCTTCAACCTGCAGTTCAATCCGATCCGAAAGCCCGAATACTTTAAAACATTTGGAGGCGCGCTCTAGGTAATCTTCCTTGAGATCCGTTGCGGTAACAAAGACGCCGGGGTATTTACGCAACGTATGCCATGCATATTGTCCAAAGCCGGTTCCCGCGTCCAGGAGCTTTGAATCCGGTCCCAGTTTCATCTCCCGGAGTGCCCGGTGAACGTACCAAGTTCGGAGAAATAACAGATCCAGTACAGCAAAAAGCAGAGGGAGCAGTTTCGGATACGAGTCAAGCCAGTGGCTGATCCGATCCTTAATTGAGTCATACTCCATGGTCAACCACGTTTTCCATCCCCTGAATCAGGGATGATTTGGCAGGTCCCATACGATTTCCGCGGGAATGACAGACTGCCGCCCGGCCCGTTTACGCGTTTGTTCTCGTACGGATCATTGCATGTGTGGAGGGACCTGAATCCTCCTCAGGCCCCGGCAGTCCTTATCGGGAGGCCACTTTGAGAGACGGGGCACTTATCTCGCAGGGTTTTCTGCCAGATCGCATAAACTAGGCTAAAAGTCAGCCGAGAGTCTCAGGTACAGTGCGGCTCCGTTGTAGTCCCACGGTGTACTGGGCACAAATGAGTTACCCTGCCCGTCACGTTCGATCGGATCTGCAGGGCGGTCAATTGCAAAAATATTGTTGACTCCAAACGCGGCACTATAGCTATCACTGATCCGATATCCTACCTCCGCATCAACGATCCAGCTTCCGGCGTAAGTTCTTAGAGCATCCTGGCCGCCAACGGTGCAAGAGAAACTGAAGAACAGACAAGCTTTCCAGCTGCTGTAATAATGGAGACGAACCATCCCGTGGTAGGGGCCCATAATTTGGCGACCCATTGCTACGATGCGATGATGGGGATTCACATGCTCCATTTCAATCCTTCGCCTGGGAGACAGAATACTTACCTGAGTGGATTCAGTCAGAGGCTTTCCCAAGAACGTATTGATCGTTGTAGGATCGGAGAACTTCAACAATTCAGGACGTGTCCAGTTGTAAGCGATGCTGGCAATGGTTGCACGGCCATTGCTGTATTCCTTATCGTAGGATAGTAGAACATCTATGCCAAATTGACGGGTATCAAAGTCATTCGAGAAAAACTTCACCTCCCGTAATGTTTCAAACCCGGCGAGTTGTCCAGATTCACTGAGAACCGTGGCGAGTTCATCATTCAGGGGAATGCTACCAGTGAGTGCGATCCGGTCGCGAAGAGTGATACTGAATAAATCCGCTGTAAGGACCAGGTCTGGTGAGATTCGAAGGATGGTACCCAACGCCAAGTTGACCGCAGATTCTTCGGTCAGGGGCTCTCCCCCTAAAGCCTCCGCAATCGGATGATATGAAGGAATCTGGCCGGCGTCAATCAGCCCTCCTTTGGAGTCAAAATTCGTCTGAATATTTTGAAGATTGGCTTGCCCTGGCGTGGGAGCACGAACTCCCGTACTCACAGATCCGCGAATACTTAATTTCGGCGTGGCACGCCACAATGCGGCCACCTTTCCGGTGAGTGTGGTTCCAAAATCCTCATAAAAGTTCTCATAACGCCCAGCAACGCCGATCTGTAAAGTCCGAATAATATCTGCTTCAAGGTCAACGTACACGGCATAATTCGGACGCTCCCAGCGTCCAGCGTACTCTGGGGGAATTCCCTGATCTCCATTGGAACCCACAGAAAAGCCCTGGTCTTTAAAGGGGCCGACCGAATACGAGTTGGTATCACCCGCTTTGGTTTCGAATATTTCTGTTCGCCACTGTATTCCCCCGGCGATATTGAGTGGAGAGTGAAAGCGTTCAAGGCTTACCGGATAGGATACGTCCACGTTCACACTGTATTCCTCTTGCAGGAAATCTCGCTGGCGGAATTCAGACGGTTGATTGGGACCCAAAGAGGCATTGACGGTGTTTCGGATGAAGTAGTCCATGAGACTTCTTCCCATACCTGCGCTGACATCCCATCGAAATCCAGACGGGCTATCGCCGCGTATCCCTGCAACTGCACTCAAATCTGACATATCAGCACCGAACCGTGGAGTAAATCCACCCGGGTAATCCTCATTGAACAGATAGCATGTACCCCGGTAATTTGCGATGAAGGACTGTACGGCATTGAAATCCGAGTCCAGAGATGGCAAATCATCCAGAGTCTGGCAATCAATCCCATCATTCGGATCAAGGTCCGCAATCGCGCGTGTAGCGCTGTCCCCGGATCCGAACCTGAAGACATTGGCCCGTGCGGTGCTGCCCCCTGGCGCTCTGAGGTAGTAGCTGCCATTGCCGGAACGCCGACCATATCCCCCAAAGGCATACAGGTGTATGGATTCGCTCAAATCCAGTCCAGCATTGAAAAACCCTGTAATGGCATCATCAATATCCGGGTTTCCCCAGACCTGAGCCGTTCGGGCGACCGGGAAGCCCTTACCCATTAGCGCTAACGCATCTGCCCGATCTACAGAGCGATTTGTGGGTTCCATATCACGGTACTCAAGACTGACGTTCACGAAGCCCTGTTCGGTCAGTGGGAAGCCTGCATTTGCTGCAATGGAGATATAACGTCCATCGCCTTGATGGTATTGGCCTACCCGTGAACGAACTGCAACTCCGTGATTGGCATCCCGCAGTTGCAGGTTGAAAACACCCGCGACTGCATCTGCAACCATATTGAGCGGATGCACCATCCCGCAGCACCTCGAACTGTTTCATTGCGATAGCAGGAATCATATTCATGTCGGGTCCCTGAGAGCCGAGAATCAGCGCGCTCCCGAACAGAGCTACGGAGCCCGAGCGGTGGCGGCGCTTCCCATTTACGAGCAGAATCGTGTTATCAGGTGAAAGCCCTCGCAGTGTAGGAGGTCTAACAAAGGTCGTTGATCCATCTATCTCGTGCCTCTGAACATTGTACGAAGGAATTTGGGAGCGAAGAATATCGTCAATGTCCGTACTCGCTGTGCTCTGCAGGTCCCGGGGAGAGATCACATCAATAGGTACAGCAGAATCTGTCACGAGCCGGGGGAGTCGCCGTGTTCCTACAACGACCAGACCTTCAATGTCTTCAATGGATGGAGCAAGGATCACATTCAGCTCCGTGCCATCCACGGGGGGTGTAATCCGCTGTGTCACATATCCGATAAACGAGAATACCAGGATGTCATCAGTTCCGCGAAGTTCAAGCTCAAATGTGCCTTCCGGTGAAGTGGTAGTTCCGATACTGGTCCCTTCAATGACGACCGTTACAAGCTCCAGGGGTTCGCCAGTTCTTTCGTCGCTTACCGTTCCCCGCACAGTTACCTGGGCGTCCACATCGGATGCAAGCAATACAATCAGAG
>JAPPBZ010000225.1 GCA_026702635.1 Bacteroidota bacterium | reverse complement strand
ACGATGTCTACACAGCAAAGCGGAACGGAGTTTATTATTCGCGGAATTTCGGAGACACCTGGACCCATACTCCAATTAACGAACTTTGGAATTGTGGACACAATAGCACGGTGAGGGTTTCCCAGACAGACCCTTCTGTAGTTTGGGCAGGATGTGGCCTTATTGAGCAGGAAACTTCGTATCATTTGTCCCAAGATCGCGGCAAGTCATTTAGTAAAGTTTCATTTCCGAATATACCGGGGTTTTGGGGAGGTTATTCATCAGGCATTGCTACCCATCCAACTGAGCCAGCCACGGCATACGCGCTCTTCTCACAACGTGGCCAACCCAAGATCCTGGAGACCCGGGATTATGGAAATTCGTGGACGGATCTATCTGGGTTTGGACACTCTGGAGAAAGCAGTAACGGCTTTCCTGATGTAGCCGTGTACGATTTAGTTGTGATGCCCCACGCGCCCAATACGCTTTGGGTTGGGACCGAAATCGGTCTTTTCCGATCTACGAATCGTGGTCAACAGTGGTACTATGTGGATGATGGGCTACCACCTGTAGCTATATGGAGAATGAAGGTTCGGGACGATGAGGTTATTTTGGGAACACATGGACGCGGGATATGGACTGTTTCCCGTAGCGAAATTGAAACCCTAGCCTTCAGTAGGCACATCAGTGATATGACCCTGTCCGAAGGTGTGCCCGTCACACCAGTACAGCTCCCAGAGGCATTGGGAGGTCAGGCTCCCCTGACATATGAGCTAGACCCGTCCCTACCAACTGGCGTAGTCTTTAACTCCACCACGCGGGCTCTTGCTGGCACTCCGACCGTCCCAATGGATACCACCACCTACACGTACACAGTCACTGATGCCAATTCCAAATCTATTAATTTAAGTTTTAAGATCTCGGTTGCAGGGGCAGTCCGATTCCACGCCATCATCGCAGATCAAGCCTTTCCGCGAGCACATCCCATTGATCCCCTCAAGTTACCGACTGCCATGGGAGGGGCACCACCTGTGATTTATACAATCACTCCTGAGCTTCCCCCAGATCTTTCTTTTTTGGAGTCTACTCATACGATCAGCGGGATTCCGACAATGGTCACCGGTAACATACGGTACAATTACTTGGCCACTGATGTAAATGGATCTTCTGATTCATTGCAGTTCAGCCTCATGGTCTATTCCCCAACGGGCGTGCAAACTGAAACTCTCCCTGTCTCATTTTCTCTGCGAGGTAATTATCCCAATCCCTTTGTAGGCTTTACCCGAATCGTGTTTGACTTGCCCACCAAGTCCGAAGTATCTGTGGATGTATTAGACGTCACGGGGCGGTGAGTACGGAGAGTTCCCACCCAAACACTTGAGGCAGGTTGGGAACGTGGGGTTGACCTGAGTGGAGCCGGTCTGCCGTCGGGAATGTATTTATATCGGGTGCAAGTTATTTCGCCAGAAGGTACAACTATACAGACCGGCCATTTCATCCACATTCATTGAGTACCCTGGGGCTGACATCAATGTATCAAAGTTAGCTGTGAAGCCTCTGGCATTGTAAATGCATTTCCCCATTTAATCTGATACATATTCAGATCGAGGTTGCCCATCTGGAGGACACTGGAAGGTTCGTGTGTCAGTCCACGGGAAAAGCATCCGTGACACAGCCATCGCTGGCAGAGGAAACCGTGTGGGCATACCTTAACAGTACACCAGCCTTTGCTTTGAGAGGGGGTGCAGTCCAGCTCCTACGGCGTCTCTCAAGTTCAGCGTCACTGACTCCAAGAGTTAGTGTGTGATTGGCAGCATCAATTGTGATTGGATCTCCGTCATTTACGAAAGCAAGCGCACCACCAACCTGTGCCTCCGGGGTAATATGTCCCACGACAAACCCATGGGTGCCTCCGGAGAAGCGCCCATCGGTAATGAGTGCCACATCCGTTCCAAGGCCAGCTCCCATGATCGCACCGGTCGGTCGGAGCATTTCCGGCATTCCGGGACCACCTTTGGGGCCGCAGTATCGGATGACCAGTACATTTCCTGCGCTGATTTTTCCCCCAAGGATGGCATCCATCGCTTCTTCTTCAGTGTCAAAGACACGTGCTGTTCCCTCAAAGCGCTCCCCTTCTTTGCCAGTAATTTTGGCGACCGCGCCACCGGTGGCCAGATTACCGTAAAGAATTTGCAGATGCCCAGTACTCTTAATGGGGTTATCCAGCGGATGGATCACCTCTTGTCCGGTTTTCAGGTCTGGGATCTCCGATAAGTTTTCTTCAATGCTGTGTCCTGTAACGGTCATGCAGTCACCATGCAGAAGATCGTTTTCAAGAAGCATTTTCATGACGGCGGGTACACCGCCCACGTTATAGAGGTCTTCCATAACAAAACGTCCGCTGGGCTTGAGGTCAGCCAACAGTGGTGTACGATCACTCATGAACTGAAAGTCATCCAGTGTCAGAGGGACTTCTGCCGCTTTGGCCATTGCGATCAGATGTAATGCAGCATTTGTAGATCCTCCCAGGACGATCACAACTCGCAGGGCATTCTCAAATGCTTCCCGGGTCAGGATATCTTTGGGCTTGAGATCTTTTTCGAGAAGTTGATAAATGGCGGCCCCGACCTGAGTGGTTTCTTCCTGCTTTTCTCGGCTGACAGCGGGATAGGATGAGTCAAATGGAAGCGTCATCCCTAATGCTTCAATGGCAGATGCCATCGTATTTGCTGTGTACATTCCTCCACAGGCCCCCGCTCCAGGGCAGGCATGACGGGCAATTTCCCGAAAATCCTGGTCACTGATTGTGCCGGTCGCGCGTTGACCGGCTGCTTCAAAGGCAGATACAATATCAATCGGCTTGTCTTTCCAGCATCCCGGTTTGATAGTACCTCCGTATACCATCAGGCCTGGGCGATTCAGCCTGGCTAAACCCATGATAGAACCAGGCATATTTTTATCGCAGCCTGCCACTGCAATCACAGCATCATACCACTGGGCTGATGCGACAGTCTCAACTGATTCAGCAATAATGTCTCTGGAGGGTAATGAAAAGCGCATGCCTGAAGAGCCCATAGAAATTCCATCACTGACTCCAATTGTGTGGTAGATCAATCCGATCAGATCCTGTGTTTGGACACTGGTTTTGATTTGATTGGCCAGCCCATTCAGGTGCATGTTACAGGGGTTTCCTTCCCAACCCATGCTCACAATCCCTACTTGCGCTTTATTCAGATCTTCCTCGGACAGGCCAATCGCATGCAGCATGGCACGTGCGCCGCCCTGAAGGGGATTTTGAGTGACCTGTTTACTGAAACGATTCATATGCTTCTATTTTATGTGAGTGGTAGAAAGATTGACAAGACCAAGGAAGTTATACCTGCAGTGACTCCGAGAATGACCAGTAATACGGACCAGGACTTGAGGGTTTCAATCTCAGTGAGGCCACTCATTTTGGAGTAGATCCAGAACCCACTGTCGTTCATCCAGGCCCCAACCAGTGAACCTGCACCGATAGCTGTACCTAGGTAAACGACATTAAAATTCAAGCTTTCGGGCGTGATGATCGCAGCCAACATGGCAGAGGCCGTGATCATGGCGACCGTTGATGATCCCTGGGCAAACTTAAGCAGGCTGGCAATCCCAAAACCAAGGATCAGCATACCTATTCCTGATGTACCAGAGCTTCCTGCAAACAGCCCACTGATTGCAGGGCCAATCTGTGCTTCTTTGAGCATAGCACCGAACGTTCCACCTGCAGAGGTAATGAGAATAATTAAGCCCCCGCTCATCAATGACTGTTCAATC
>JAPPBZ010000130.1 GCA_026702635.1 Bacteroidota bacterium | reverse complement strand
ATCACTGGATTCAGCTGTTCCAGATGTAAGTTCCAAGGGAATGGTCACATTACTGAACAGATCGTCAGACAGTTCGACCGTCACGGTCACAGATTCTCCTTCCTCCACAGAATTTTTATCTACCGACAAAGAGACCTCCGGCACATCGGGGTCTGTAATTGTGATACTTACTGAGCGGGGGCTTCCAGCTATTACTTCAGTGGGCAGGTTATCCTCATCTATGGCCACACTGAAGGATTCATCTTTAGTGTCGCTATCTTCATAGGTGTTGATCGTATGGTCGGCTTCAGTTTGGCCAGCGGTGATGGTGACATTCACTGGAGACCTGCTGTCATAATCACCGAATTCAGCAGTTCCAGATGTGAGATTCAGGGGGATGGTCACATTACTCGTCAGCGGTATAGACAATTCCACGGTTACCGTCACGGCCTCTCCTTCTTCGACGGAATTATTATCAACCGACAGGGAGACTTCCGGTACATCGTCATCTGTAATCGTGACCTGTGCCGAGAGGGGACTACCCGCCACCACTCCAGATGGTAGATTGTCTGTATCTATTTGCACAGTGAAGGACTCATCCTCAATGTCGTCATCTTCATAGGTGTTGATGGTATGGTCAGCTTCCGTCTGACCTCCAGTGATGGTGACATTCACTGGAGATGTACTGTCATAGTCGTCGGATTCGGCGGTTCCAGATGTAAGATTTAGGGGGATGGTCACATTATTTGTCTGAGTTTCAGATAGCTCTACGGTCACCGTCACCGCCTCTCCCTCTTCGACAGAATTTTTGTCTACCGACAGGCTCACTTTAGGCGTACTTGACTGCAGTTCGAAGACAAAGCTTCCTACTGATTTGACGGTTTCATCAACCAAAAACGGAGATGTACTGATGCGGCTTATATTCTCTCGAGGATTCGTTGGCTGATTTGCCGAGGTATAGTCCTCACCACTATCAGTTCCCGCGTCGTAGACAAACAACTCAACCTCAACGTTCTGTTTCCAGTTATTATCCTCATCCAGCAAATTCAACCCAGAAACACCAACGAACCAGTCTGGGCTGGGTGCCAGCATTGAAGTGACTGTCACAAGATTCCACGGAGGGCGAATATCGAATGTTGTTTTTGTGGAGGTTGGGGGACGACCTAAACCGGACCCATCGATGATCACATCGGCATTATTATTCGTTTTGGCCTGGTTGATTTCACTTCGAAGGGTCCCCTTGGCTCCGAGCTCTGCCATACTTTTGATTCCGTCACTGGCAGTTGATCCAGTACTCCAGAATTCGACGGAACTGTTGTGAGTCCCTCCAATCAGCCCAGAGAAATGGGCACTGGATGGATAGTTCGTCGGGTGCGTATCGGCGGTCCATGTTGAGGTAAAGGTGAGCTCGTAGGTAGCAGTACCTTGCGCCATGGCTGTTGATAGGAGCAGAAAACTGCTTATTGCCCATAGAGGCACACATTTTTGAATCATGTTTTTGAATGTATTCATCATGAATTCAATCTATTGGGAATTCAGTTGCTCATCAACGTGATTTTGATTGAGTAATCTAATCATATCCACGAATCAGGCTATTTACCTATACCGTAGCTCAGCCAACCACATCGACCAAGCCCCGCTGGATTACAATCTGTTCGACTAGGAGGGTTGTTTCCATTGATATGTAGGAATCGTGACGCGCCCGCACCAAGTAAACGACTACTGATTGCGATGTATCTCAGTTTTAGCGCCGCTTTGACCGGCCTTTTTTGCGTGCGGGTTTACGACCACGCTGTGGTGGGCGCTTCTTTCGAACGTACGTGATGTCTTGGAGGTCAAATTCCTCAATCAGGTTATTATTAAGGTCTACGCGGACTGTGCGGGAGAAAATATTCATGCTCCGGACTCGTCCAGGACCATTGGAGGTATCCACTTTTGCGTTTTTTCGAGGGAATTCCTCAAGTATTTTCATATACTGCTCAAGCTCGTAATTCAGGCAGCACTTCAGTTGCCCACATCGTCCCGTCAATCTTTCGCTGGTGAGGGGGAAGTGCATTTTTTTTGCGGCCGAAGCGGATACCGGTGGAATTTGTCGCATCCAGGAAGAGCAACAGAGCTCTCGCCCACATACACCAAGGCCACCTATCCGAGCAGATTCTTCGCGAGGGCTCAAGCGAAGGAATTCGACACGTGTCTTAAAGTGCCGACAGAGTTCGCTAATGACCGGTCGCATCGTAACCCGGGTTTGGGAAGTATAGAAGATGGATAGCCGTTTTCGATCAAACTGCCATTCTGCGTCCACAAGTTTTATGGGAAGTTGCCGTCTCCCAACAGTTGTTTTCGCAGCGTGCAGGGCCTCTTTTTCAGCTTCCCTATTCTCCTTGTGAATGCTCCGATCATTTGATGAAGCCAGGCGGAGGACCTGGCCATAGTTTGGGTTCTGTCTTGCACGAATATGTACCAGCTCGCCAGCGAGCACAACTTGTCCGTAATCCAGTCCCCGCTGCGCAGAAACAATAATGTCGTCGCCAGCACGTACAGGTATTTTTTGTTTGTTGTGATACACCTTTCTGCGTCGGCCCTTAAATACGACTTCGACCAAGTCACAATGGTCCCGACCGGAATTCTTTGAGGATGCAGGAAGCCAGTCAAAAATTTGCACAGAGGGACAACTATCGTTGCAACCGCCGTAGCCAGTTAATGAACTTCCGCTGCAACCGCAGGAACCGTTTGCGCCACAAGCCATGATAGATTTGGTTACTTCAGAAAGGGGCTTCGCACACTGGATGTAGATTTACGCCGCGAACGTAACAACGTTCGAACTGTGAGCGAGTGAGAAATCAGAGTCCTGACATCAGGAGAACCGAATTTTGAGGCGGCAAAAGAGGTAGTTACTATGAAATTGGATGGAAGCTCGTAAGGGGTTTAAATAACTTGCCGCTATGTGGGCTTCGCATGGCTTTGCCCAGGTTCAGTGATAGGTTCATCAGCAATAATGTTGTATTCACATTCGATTCACTCAACAGAAGTGCTTCTTCAATGAGACAAGACATTGCATCTAGGTCGGCACTTTGAAGATTCTGGCTGAACTTTGAAATTTCCTGTTTCTGGTCACGATTCGTGATCGGTGCATCTTCTCCGATCTCCCGGTACAATGCAACATCACGGATCCAACTCAAAAGAAGCCGAAGCAAATTCCTGATACGATCCCGGCTGGACTGACTGATCTCTGCGATGAGATTCGTTTGCTGAACAAACCTTTCTGTGAAGGCCAGACGCAGAAATGTTAAAACTCGGTCACGGTCACGTCGGAGTTCTTCGCTCTGAGTCAGCTCCAGAGCACGCAGGTAGGAGCCCTGAGACATATTCGCCACAATTTCTGCAAGCCCCATCTCAATTCCTTTGCGCTCGCGTAACGCTCGAGAGATCGTATCCGGCGAGAGATTCTCAAATGCCACGTGCTGGCAGCGTGATAGGATCGTCTGCAAAAGTAGGTCTTTTCGGGATGTCGTCAGGATGAACAGCGTGTCAGGGCCAGGCTCTTCAAGAAGTTTCAGGAATGTATTCGCGGCTTGCTCGCGAATGGTATCTGCATCGGTAATGATTGCTATGCGATATCTTCCCCTCAGGGGACGCATCATCATCTTTTGACGTAAATGCAGGCTGATTCGCTCGACAGAATAAAATGCTTGCTTAAGTTTTCCGGGTGCACTTTTTCCAGATCCCAATGTAGGAGCGCGAACAAAATCTACCGCCGCGTATGGATCTTCAGCCAGTAGCGCAATCCGTTCGGCTACATCCCGGGGTTTGGCGTCACTGGGTTCAGGAATC
>JAPPBZ010000157.1 GCA_026702635.1 Bacteroidota bacterium | reverse complement strand
ATAGGATTTAGGTGTCAGTAAAGTTATAGCGTGCGCCCTGCACGTCCTTCAGTTACATACTTATTATCTAGAATTCACGAATGCAGGAGCATCCATTGCACAGCACGACCGTGATCGGTGTTCGGCGCCACAAAAGGATCGCAATCGGATCCGATGGGCAGGCAACCCTGGGCAATACGGTGATGAAACACAAGGCCCAGAAAGTTCGCCGACTCTATGATGGGGAGGTTCTTGCCGGATTTGCTGGATCTACAGCCGACGCATTTACTTTGTTTGAACGCTTCGAGGATAAACTCAAGCAATACGGGGGAAACCTTACGCGCGCTTCTGTAGAACTCGCCAAAGACTGGCGCACCGACCGATATTTACGCCGCCTAGAGGCCTTGCTGGTAGTTGGGACGATCGATCGACTGCTCTTGATTAGTGGCAGCGGAGATGTCATTGAGCCCGATGATGATATTGCGGCAATTGGTAGCGGGGGAGCCTTTGCGCTTGCCGCCGCACGTGCCATGATCCAACATGCCCCACAGTTGACCGCAAAAGAGATTGTGACCGATTCCCTCCGCGTTGCCGCAGACATTTGCGTGTATACCAATCACTCCCTGACCGTACTTGAGATAAGTGAAGATTCCGGCAACAAATAGATTCGAAGAAACATGACGATGCCAGACCGAATTTCGCCCGACACAGCTTCAACTCAGCGCGCCTGCATGCTTGTGGACTACGATAATCTTTTCGATTACATCGATCGAAATGCAACCGAACGTACAAGGCCCAAGTATGTGATCAACGCGCTGTTGAATTCCGCCTTGCACCATGTGAAGCAGGAGCTGAAGTTCAATTTAGATGCCCCGGTTGCCTATGCAGATTTTGCCTCAATCGGATCTGCAGATCCAGAGATTCAGCAAAGCCTCTATCTGGCCGGGTTGGAACCCAGGTTTGTTCCGGCCTCGCTGCAATCCAATGCTTCTGAGATCCAGATCTGCGTTGACGTACTCGAAATGCTGCAAGACCGGGAAGATGTACAAGCCATCTTCCTGATTACCGGTAACCGCCTCTATCTTCCTCTACTCAAATTTTGCCAACGAAAAAATGTGCGCGGCTTTGCCATCACATTCCAGCCTCCTGGTATCAGCTATTCAGGGGAGTATTCAGATCTCTTCATCCATGCCGACAAATTCCTGAATGAAACCCTTCATGCATACCCGAGCGAGGAAGAAAGCACGGAAACTTCAACTCCTGTCCGCCCATCCGGATTGACGACCGTCCCCGAAGAGGTTACTGAGATCACGGATGAAACGGCACTCATCGCACTGGAGATTATTGAACACTTCTTCGGACAGTACGAGGAGATCTACCTCACGCCCCTATTGCGGAAACTCTCCGATATGTTTGGAGACCATGACGATCCGAAGGTGATTGTCGGCAAACTGAATGACGCGGGTGCGATCTGGCTGGAAAAGCGTAAAGGGTTTCCCTTTAACTATACGGTACTTCTGATCAATTACCATCACCCAAACGTTATAGCGATTCATGAGGCGATGGAGCGCGAGGACGAGGAGGGCTACGAGCAAGTTGAGAGTAATACTAGTGACGCATACGACGACTAAGCTGCGTACTGCAGCGAAGGCGTCCATGATCCGAGATTAATCTGATGGCAATGAACGAGCAGCTGACCCCACGTGCTATCGTGGCGGAGCTGGATAACTACATTATTGGGCAAACCGAGGCCAAACGTACGGTCGCGATTGCATTGCGCAACCGCTGGCGCCGCCAACAGGTGCCCGGTGATCTCCAGGATGAAATCTTACCCAGTAACATCATCCTGATGGGTCCCACCGGGGTGGGGAAGACAGAGATTGCCCGGAGACTGGCAAAGCTGGTTGATGCCCCTTTCATCAAAGTTGAAGCTACAAAATTCACAGAAGTCGGGTATGTGGGCCGCGATGTGGAAAGCATGATCCGTGACCTTACCGACCGTGCGATCCGACTGGTACGACAAGAGCATGAAGCCCATGTGCAGGAGCGGGCACGTGAACTCGCACGCGAGCGTATCCTTGACGTAATCGTCCCTCCCCTACCTGTCCCCGAACTTGATCTGGAGAATGGCCACTCAGGAAACGCCGCCCCGGAGGAATCTCCAACACGGACCAAGTTTCGGGAGCGACTGAACGATGGGCGCCTTGCAAGCCGTGAAATCGAGATCGAAGTCCAGAAGGAGCAGTCCTCTTCGATGCTGCAGGTATTCGGCCCAATGGGAATGGAAGAAATGGGCATGAACCTTCAAGACATGTTGGGAAATATTGGAGGTAAACGACACAAGAAACGCCGGGTCACGGTATCGGAAGCCGAAGAACTACTGTCCAAAGAAGAGGCATCAAAGCTTATTGATATGGATGTCGTGACGCAGGAGGCACTCAAGCGGGTTGAAGATTCAGGTATTGTTTTCATTGATGAGATCGACAAGGTCGCAAGCCGGGCCAGTAAGAACGGAGGAGGACCCGACGTATCACGCGAGGGAGTACAGCGAGATCTGCTGCCACTGGTTGAGGGGGCAACGGTTACAACAAAGCATGGGATGGTCCGGACAGATCACATCCTGTTTATTGCCAGCGGGGCCTTCCATGTAGCGAAGCCCAGCGACCTCATCCCCGAAATGCAGGGACGCTTTCCCATTCGAGTGGAAATGCACCGGCTGAGTGAGGAAGATTTCTATCTGATTCTTAAACAGCCCCGCAATGCCCTGCTCAAACAGTATCGCGCACTTCTGGAAGCGGAAAAGGTTGTTCTTGACTTTACGGACGATGCAGTTCGGCTCATCGCCCGCACTGCCGCCAAGGTCAATGACGAAGTGGAGAATATCGGTGCCCGAAGACTCCATACGATCATGACCACGCTGCTGGAAGATCTACTCTTTGAGTCTGACGGCAGTTCTGCACAGAAGATCTCCATGGACGCCGATCAGGTGGAGGAACGCCTTGGGGCTATCGTGAGGAACCGCGATCTCAGCCAGTACATCCTATAGCGGTACGTTGGTGGCCACCTCTATCTACAACCTGAATGACCCCGGTGCGTGTGCCCGCTACCAAGCACTGTGGGAGCGTACACGAGGGGTCTTTGCATCCCTGCGCTATGCGGAAGCAGCCGGCAATGTGTTCGGGCTGAAGCCACAGATTTGTTTTCACGAAGAAGACGCGGCACTGCTGGTGCATTTAAAAGGGGCTGGGGCACTTCGCCGCATTGTCGTTCCTCCGTGCACACAATATTCTGCACTGCTTTTGCCCACTCCACTGCGTGCACATTTGGTTCACCGGCAGCAAAGCCCTTTGGATCAGCTTCTTAGCTATGCCGAACAAACCAGCCGCAGAGCAGATCTACTGGTTCCCTTGTCGGATCCTCGCACTGCGCAGTGGCGCGGCTGGCAGGTACGACCGCTCTTCACCTACCTCATTGACCTGCCCACAGATACAGAAAACTGGTCCAGCGGGGCGCGCAGGACCTGGAAATCCAAGGTATCCGAGTACGACATTCAGGAAGATCCCACTGGTGCACAGCAAGTGATTGATCTTTGTGCAAAAAGCTATAAAAGACATGGCCGATCCCTGCCTGCCCAGCCAGCAGCACTGGAAGCCTTGACAAAAGCGATGGGAGAATGGGCACGGGTTTTTGTCGCACTGCGGGAAAATACCCCCGAGGCCGGTCTCATCCTCCTGCATGATGGACATACGTCAAATTACTTGATTGCTGGGAGTATCCCCGGGCCAGCAATGAGGGTTTTTATTGGCGTATTGATTCCGATTCTATCCCAATCCGGGATC
>JAPPBZ010000023.1 GCA_026702635.1 Bacteroidota bacterium | reverse complement strand
AGCACGGCTGCGTTCTTCATCGATGCAGAACGCAGCCGTGCTATATCTGGATCTCGTATGCCGTCTTCTGCTTGAAAAAAAAAAATGCTTCGAAACGAGTTATTGACCAGAAACATGTCCACATCACCGTCACGATCATAATCCAGGAAGGTAGCATGTGTGGATAGCCCGGCATCATCCAGTCCGTACATGCGTCCGAGTTCCTGGAAGGTTCCGTCTCCCTGGTTGATATACAACTCGTTGCGTCGGTCGTCTCCAGATATAATTCCCGAGTTGCAGATATAGAGGTCTAGGAGCCCATCCCCATTGATATCGGCCATGCTGACTCCGGTACTCCAGGCACGCGTTCCCGTGATGCCAGCTTCTTCGGATATATCCCGAAACTGAAAATTTCCCTCATTCAGATAGAGCCGGTTCGGGGTCTGGTTGCCCGTCAGAAACACGTCGGGGAGCCCATCATTGTTGATGTCGCCAATAGCCACGCCGCCTCCATTATAAAAATTGCGGTACCGGTATACGTTGAATTCGTCTTCATATCGGAGAGCGTTCTCAAAATTAATTCCCGCTTCTTTTACATCAATCTGCTCAAAGAGCGGTCCCTTCTCTGCAGTACATGCCCCCAGAAAAACAGCTAAAATGATGGACACCGTTCTATTCATTGTCTTCGGGAGGAAGGGATCGCAGATCGGTGATGTTTACCAGTACTTCGCTGTCAGAATTGCGCTGAATCGTAATCTGCCGGTTCGCATCAATCTTGACAAACTCATTCGTGGGGCCAATCAATGGCAGGGAAACCTGCCGAGTCAAAAATCCTTCTCCATACCATGCTTCCATAAGGTCCCGGACATCAATAATCAGACTATCAGACCAAAGGTGCCGATTCCAGGGTGCCCAGGCATCATACGAGATACTGATACGCATCTGAACAACTTGATCATCTTTGAAGTCAGGATAATACAGCATGGTTGCCTCGTAGGGCATCTGATCCGTGAGGTCATACTGGACATTCATGTTATTGGGACCGTGGGTGACAAGTCCTTGCCGATTCAATGCCCAGCTTGAGTCATAGAATGCCTGACGAGACATTCCGAGTTCATAATTAAAAAAGAGTGTTTGAATCGTATCAGGGCGGGCGGTCTCGCGAGCTAACATTACTTCATACTCCGAGGGCCGTTCACAGGCTGCGGTGATGAAGGCCAAAAGGCACAATGACGAAAGATGTAATCTGCTCATTGAGATTCCAAAACGATCAGGCGGCGGTTACTCTGGATATCGGTGATGAGTTGTCGTTCGCCGTGCGGCCACTGGATAATGACGGAGTCTAACCCTTCGGTGAAGCCAAAGTGCAATACCGGGTCGACACTGGACTGAAATCCACGCTGCAGGTATTGTTCGGTGTACCACTGGCGCCCGGTTGCCCACACGCTCACCTGTGCACCGACTCCAAAGGTGTTGGGTGCTTTTCCTTGGAGCTCGATTTGCAGTCGTCCCCGTCCGGGAAAGTGTTCTGTCGCATGGTTACGGTAGATAAATGCAGGCATATTCACATTATTGATGACCAGGTCCAGATCCCCATCATTATCAAGGTCCCCGTAGGCTGCCCCGTTTGAAAAGCCGGGAGTCGCGAGTCCCCATTGTTGGCTTACGTCTTCAAAGTGGAGGTCTGGACTACCGGCAAACATATGGTTTGAGAGAGCGTGCGAGGGTACCCGTTCGAGAAGCTTTAGGATTGGTTGCTCGTGGGCAAGAAAGAAGCTTCGAAGCGAATCAGCATTTGAGGCACGGGAAATGAAGTCCTGATCCAGAAGATCCTTGAAGATGCCATTCGGCACAAAAATATCCCGCTGACCATCCAGATCAAAATCTGCGATCAACCCTCCCCAGCTCCAGTCGGTACTTTCCAGTCCTGCAATGCGGGAGATCTCACTGAATCGTATTTGTCCGTCGGGCAAGGGACCCCGGTTCAACTGCAGGGTATTTCTTGTCGCCTGGTGGTGGTACCCGTCGGCCACGCTTTTTAGATACGTCGGCCAGGATGGAAATGCAATGCGGGACTGATAGCGCCAGGGTAGATTAGGAAGCATGTCTGAGATAAAGATATCAGGCCATCCATCCCCATTGTAGTCCGCGATGTCTCCTCCCATAGAGCTGAGGCTCATGGTCTGGGTTGCACTAGTTCCCACGTCAATGAACGTCCCATTCTGGTTCAGGTAGAGATAATCGCGCTCGAAGAAATCGTTGGAGACGTAGAGATCGGTCCATCCATCTCTGTTGAGGTCTGCGACGGACACGCCCAGTCCGAATCCGATCTTACTGCTGTAGATCCCTGAAGCTGTGGTTACATCTGTGAATTGCCCGTCATCGTTACGCAAAAGACGGTTGCCGCCGTCTGGATCAGGAAGCTGTCGGAGGTTCGGAGCAGGCTGCAGGTCATCCAGTGAGCGCACCGGATTACTTAGAACGTAGGTGTCCAGGTCCCGGTCTCCATCGTAGTCAAAAAAGGACGCGTGGATTCCAAGGGTCTGGAATGCGATCCCGTATTCATGGGCCATCTCCACGAAGGTTCCGTCGTGTTGATTCACAAAAAGCTCGTTATGACGTTTGGGTCCCCCCGGCGGTCCAGATTTGCTGAGGTAAAGATCCAACCAGCCGTCCCCATTAATATCGACCATGCTGACCCCTGTGGTCCAGGCACCAGCTGAATGCAGCCCTGCTTCTTGCGTGATATCCTCAAAGCGGAAATTACCGAGATTAATGTAAAGTCGATTGGACACCTGATTACCAGTCAGGAAAACATCTGCCAGCCCGTCATGATTCAGATCGCCAATGGCAACGCCCCCTCCATTATAGAAATTGCGAAAGACATAGGTGTTGAGGGTTTCCGTGGGAGTCAGCGTATTAGCGAATGTTATCCCGGTTCGTTCGGGACTCATGAGTTCAAAGAGTGGGGCATTCCGCGTGCACGCCCCCAAAAGCAGCCCCAATGAGAGAATCAGCGGCAGTTTTGCGGCCAAAATGATGCGGGATACTCTGATGGACATGCATGCGGAAGATTGCATGTCTTGGTGGATGCGATAGACGGTGCTGACCGCTGGCCATCGAGGGTGGATTGATGTGGAGCGGGAAAGCTGTCTCATAGCGGATCAAGAGGTCCATGCAGTCTCTGCATAATCGCATCGGCAAGATCGGGTACGGAGAACTGCCCGGAGTGGCAAACTTTCCAAGAGGGGGCAGACCGTGGAGCTTTGACGGATTGCGAGAGTGGTCTTATTCATGCCCAAGAATGCGGTGTGGTACATAAGGCGCTTCGAGCCTGGCGATCTCCTCGGCAGAGAGTTCCAGCGAGAGACTGCGAACAGCACTCTCCAGATGGGGAAGCTCTGAAACGCCAACAATCGGGGCAGTCACGCCCGGTTTAGACAACAGCCATGCCATGGCAATTTCTGCGGGAGGATCGCCACGCTTTTTGGCGAGGGTTCGCAAGGCGGAGATGACATCTGCATCCTCAGGAGTAGTGTAGCGCTCATGCATGAGCACATCACTGTTTGCCCGAGGAGTAGAAAGGGGGTCTTGCAAGGATTCTGCGCGGGCCAGCAAACCTCGGGCCAGCGGTGACCAGGGGAGAACCGCGAGCCCTTCCTCCTGACAGAGAGGGATCATTTCCCGTTCCTCTTCACGGTATAGGAGGTTGTAATGGTTCTGCATACTGACGAACCGGGTCCACCCATTGAGTTCTGCGGCACCCAACATCCGGGCCAGTTGCCATGCATACATACTGGAGGCTCCAATATAGCGCACCTTTCCCTGCTGAGTCAGCATATCCAGTGCCTCC
>JAPPBZ010000167.1 GCA_026702635.1 Bacteroidota bacterium | reverse complement strand
GGTTTAGGGTTTCCCCATGTCTGATAGCGGTATCCGCTCTCCACTTGAGCTGCTTCCTCTTCAAAAACAAACCGCCCCGATCCGTCAACCCGCTGCGAGTAATTCAGGCCAACCAACGTAACCGTAGCATCGGTAACAACTGTAGCATCATCGGTTACATAAACGGTGCCCTGAATGCTCCCCGATTCCTGTGCTTTCACCGGCAAAACTCCCACCATTACCATAAGTACGCCAACAACGAAGTAGTATAGATTTTTCATCAGAGTTTATTGATTACCCCCAGTTTTTTCTAAATTTCCATGTTCATCACGCTATGTACATCCAACCATTCCAACACGAGTTGATCTGAAGCGATGTATTCTTATCCTTACCGTGAATCGTGGTATGAGAAAATCAGTAAGAAAATTCTCTGCCAACCGGCCGACGTAGTAACCGATCACTCGGACTGTTGTTTCTTGGCAAAATCTATAGCCAAAGTTGAATCCATCAAAAACAAACGCCACCCGGTAACGGGTTATGACCAATATAAGCCCCTGCAACTGAATATATTTTTGTCGAACTCTACGGGATCAGCCTCAACCTGCTGAACCAGAAGTTTAAGCCCCAAATTCCGACACACTACTTGGATTATCCAACCCTACTTGGACAGAATGGAGAGGAAACCTGCAATCTCCCACTTCCCCTAATAAATTAATCTGCGAATGCGTTCTTCTGTCGGTGGATGAGTGCTGAATAACGATATTACACCCTTCCTGGAAACAGGCATCATGATGAACATGTGGGCGGTCGCGGGATTCGCATCCATCGGCACCTTCGCTTGAAAATTTTCAATCTTCACAAGCGCACTAGCCAATCCCTTTGGGGTCCCCGCTATTTCCGCGCCAACTCGGTCTGCTTCAAACTCTCTTGAGCGGGAAATTGCCGCCTGGATCAGCATCGCAGCAATTGGTGCGAGAATCAAGGTTGCCAGAAAGCTGAATATATTGTCTCGCCGATCTCCACCTCCTCCAAAAATCATGGCAAACTGCGCCATCCGTGCAACCATAATGATGGTTGCCGCGAGCGTGGCAGCAATTGAGCTGATCAGGATATCTCGGTTTCTAACGTGCGCCAGCTCATGTGCCATGACTCCTGCCAATTCCTGCGAATTCAGGTTCCGAATCAACCCTTCGGTAGCTGCAACTGCGGCGTTTTCGGGATTGCGGCCCGTCGCAAAGGCATTGGGTGAGTCATCCGGGATGATATACACCCTGGGCATTGGAAGTCCTGCATTTTTTGCCAAATTCTCCGTCAGGCGATAGAGTTGATGATCGCTATCAACTTCCTTGGCACGATACATTCTCAGGACAATTTTGTCAGAAAACCAATAGGATCCGAAATTCATTGCAATTGCAATGACGAACGCAAGGAATAGTCCTGTTTGCCCCCCAAGAGATGCGCCAATCGCGAGTACCAAACCACTGAGCCCTCCCAGCAGCAATACCGTTTTGAAACTATTCATCATTCAAACCGACAATACAATATTATGCACAGGCTACGGTTGTAGGAAGATGTGGTTTCAATCACCTGTCCGTGCAGTGTAAAGAGTCGCAACAATTCCCGTTCCGTATTTTCACGGTAGGTTGCTCGATGAAAATTGGGGCGGATAGTTCTTCGTACAACTACGCCACCACTTCCCTATTCGATAAAATCCTCTGGATCATACAGAGGTCGGATCTCTACCTCACCGGCTTCGAGATGTGGATTGGGACACCGCTTGATCCAAGCGATAGCTTCATCCATATCCTCTACTTCCCATATCCAATACCCCGACACCAAATCCGAAGTAAGGTTAAACGGTCCCCTGGAAACTGTCCGTGAATCGCCGTCAAATCGTACACGCACCCCGTCGCATGTTGGTCGCAGCCCAGCCCCGTCCCGCATAATACCCGCTTCAATCAATGTCTGATTGTAGGCACCCATGGATGTAAGCAGTTCAGTAGATGGCATGACCCCTGCCTCCGAATCTTTTGACGCATGAACAAAGACAATCACCCTCATGATACCAGCTTGGGCTGATCTCCGGGGACAATCAATAGGACAGCATTCTGCCGGTCGACGAAGACCAGTATCGCAACCTTGCGGGGCTCAGAAACTACTTTCTGCAAGGACCGCGTCAAATTCCTCTTGTGTGTCGTGAACAATCACGGTACCGCGCATGCTGTAATGGGCACCGCCGCAGAGCTGCGCACAACTGATCTCCATTTCTGGAGAAGCATACACTTCGGTAATGCCGCCTTCGTATAGTCTCGTCAGGACTCTCGTCGATAGCCTCTGTCCTTCTTCTGCAAGCATCGTCGAATCAGCCGGATCCGGGTAGTCTCGCATCGCGATCCATCGATAGGGAGGATACTGAGCCCGACGGCGTTCATCATCCGAGATTGGCATCTCCTTTGCCATCTGCTGTCGGAATTCGCTAGTAGACATTCTGGGAACAAACCAGACCGGAATTTCCAGACCTGGGATAGCGTCCTGCTTTACACGCATGTTGGGAAGGGCAAAACTGTGGATGACATCCCTGGAGCTAAGGTTCACGATCACCGGACGATCCTTCACCAGATGAAGAGTATTGGTAATAATGACATCATCCTCGCCTCTCGGGTCACTGGTGTCTATCTGAATCGGCTTTGTGAGCGTTGTAAGACCAAACTCTCCATCAGCACCCGGATAGACTACATTCCAAGCGAACTGCTCTGCAATCACATTCACGATCGTTGACTCTGACTCTTCGGGAAAATCATTCTTGATCGTAGCCCATATCGGCAGTGCAAACCCCACCAATAAGACCGCTTCAGCAATGACTACGCCTCCTTCCAAGTACGAAGAGATCTTACTCTTTACTCCCGTATAAATGGCCCGAGGATGCCGCTTTGCATTGAAGCGCCACAAACAGTAGAGAAAAAACGGTGCCCAAATCAAAAACAACACTAGCATGAGCCAGTGTACCCAACTCATCATGATATCAATGTCCACTCCATGCCCCGAGGCATCAAGTGGCATTCCCATCCATTTACTTAAATCGTTCATGCTTAGGCTCAATCTCTAGTTATTGGTCAACCAACTGATCATCACCAGGGCGACCTGATATTCTTTCTGATTCCAAAACCTTTGCGCGGCGATGAACCTTGAAAAAAAACGTCCCGATGCTTGCCCCCACGAATCCAATTACTGTGAGCAAAGACGCCATGGAGAAAACCAGTGCACGAATCACTCCAGAATTCGCAGTTCCTGTACCAAGACAATATTCACACGCCAAGACTGGCGTTGCAACCGCGAACAAAGCAACAAGAGCAATTCCGCGCTTCATGTCAACTCCCTGAGTTTACGCCAAAATGTAACACCGTATAAAACAAGGCCAATCCCGCAGATAAGCGCAATCAGCCCCATCCCTACCATCGCTCCGCTAGCATCTTCCATCCCACGGATTAATGCCCATAATCCAAACATAAAGCTTACAGCCGTTGCGAAAATAATAAATACGATATGTACGGTCTTAAGCGACATGCTCGGGCAGAAGTAATTTGGCAAACGCTGTAAGAGCTTCTTGGTCAGCATGCGCTCCGATAAAGAGTGCAAACATGGCGATTAGAAAAATCCCCGACACGAGTAAGACCCATAAGACGACCTGCTTCTCGCTCACTAGATGCATAAAATACAGCGCCACCAAGCTAGCCTTCACGGTAGCAATTACCAAAGCAATCAGCAAAGCAGGTACGAACGGGATACTCAGATACGAAACCAGCACGGTCACAACCGTCAGTACAGCAAGAGAGGCAAAAACCACGAGATACACTTTTACG
>JAPPBZ010000305.1 GCA_026702635.1 Bacteroidota bacterium | reverse complement strand
CTGCGCGTGTTATGCGTGAGAGAAAACCTGAGCATCTGGTCCGCCATGCCGTGAAGGGAATGCTACCAAAGGGCCCCCTTGGCCGACAAATGCTGACCAAGCTCAAGGTTTATGCCAGCGCGGAACATCCGCACGATGCACAGCAGCCTGAAAAGCTACCGATTCATCCTTGAAAATAACAACCGATCTTGCCCTGCTAATGGCAACCCCTACTGAATTTATCGCCATCGGACGTCGCAAAACTTCGACAGCCCGAGTTTATTTGCGCCCGGGGTCCGGTAACATACTGGTCAATCGCCGCCCGATTGACGAGTACTTCAAAATGGAAACCCGGCGCAGAGTTCTGCTCTCCCCCTTTGAGGTCACCGACACAACTGGAATGTACGACCTAGTCGTGAACGTGAAAGGTGGTGGACTCACCGGACAATCGGAGGCGATCCGGCTCGGCACATCGCGCGCGCTTGTGCAAGCGGATGAAGAACGGCGGAAGCCCCTGCGGGATGCCGGCTTCCTGACGCGTGACCCCCGAATGGTGGAACGTAAAAAATACGGTCGCCCCAAAGCGCGCAAACGGTTCCAGTTCTCCAAACGATAACTCTGTCTCTTACAATTTAATTTTTCATCTCGCACAGAACTTGATGCATAGCCGGGTGCCTTCCTGGTTGGCCAATGCAAGTGATCGTTCTGGCGGCTTAACCCAATTCAACCTATTATGAGCAACTCTTTCTCTACATCGGATTCGTCCCAGCACCGGGTTTCTATAGAAGATCTATTAAAGGCCGGTACACATTTTGGTCATCTGACCAGTCGCTGGAATCCCAAAATGCGCAGCTATATCTTCATGCAGCGCAACGGGATTCATATTATTGACCTTCTGCAGACCCAAAAACTACTTGAACAAGCGGCCGATGCCGCTGCCCGCTTCTCCCGACAGGGAAAATCAGTCCTGTTCGTCGGAACGAAAAAGCAGGCGCGACAGACGGTCCGGGAAGCTGCTGAGTCCTGTGAGTCTCCGTTTGTTGTGGAGCGATGGCTTGGAGGAACACTAACGAATTTCCAGACGATTCGAAACAGTATTCGCCGTATGGAAGGGCTAGCGAAGATGGGCAAGGACGGTACACTGGATCAGCTCAAAAAGAAGGAGCGCCTCATGAAGTCCCGTGAGTTGGACAAGCTCCAACGAAACCTTGGGGGTATTGCTGCAATGCCCCGAACACCGGGATGCCTCTTTGTGGTAGATATCCGCAGAGAACGGATTGCTGTCAATGAGGCACGCAAACTTGGTATCCCAATCATTGCCATGGTCGACTCCAATTGTGATCCCGATCTGGTGAATTACGTGATTCCCTGCAATGACGATGCCTTCAAATCCATCCAGATCATTACACAGACGATCGCTCAGGCTGTAACCGAGGGGCGAAAAGCAGCACAGATTGAATCGGCCAACAAAAAAGCAGAGAAAGAAAAGCGTAGCGAACAAAAAAAGGGTTAAACTCCAAAGCCATGCTCACGGGCTGATGGTACAGGCGCGGGCTCTTCTGAGATGAACCTCTCGCAAATCCCTGGCCGCCAACCACCCCTGCTTGAATTCGCCAAGTTCTGTAAACACCCTTATCCTGATGACTAAAGTATCTATTTCAGCAAGAGATGTGAAGCAACTCCGTGACAAGACCGGTGCGGGAATGATGGACTGCAAACGCGCCCTCTCCGACGCGAATGGTGACCTAGAAGCAGCTATTGACCTTCTGCGGAAGAAAGGCCAACGTGTTGCTGCAAAACGCGCTGACCGCGAAGCTCTTCAGGGGCTCGTAGTGACACGCATTGACGATTCCCGGCATACCGGAATCATTGTTGAGGTAAACTGCGAAACGGATTTCGTCGCCCGGAACGAAGAATTTGTATCGTTTGCACATTCCGTGGCTGACCTGATCTTGTCTGCATGCCCCTCAGATCTGGATGCCCTTTTCTCTTTATCCCTGAAAAATGGCCGTACCGTCGGAGAAATTCAGACAGACCTCACCGGCAAGATCGGTGAAAAACTGGGAGTTCGTCGATTTTCTGTTTTGTCCTCTGAAGGAGGGCAGGTGATTGACTATATCCATCCCGGGTCCCGTCTAGGGGTTCTGGTCTCGCTCAATGGAAATGGAGACCTGACCGAAACTGGCAAAGATGTTGCCATGCAGGTCGCTGCCCTGAACCCATTGGCCGCGCACCGCGAGGATGTACCACAGGAAACACAGGACAAAGAATTCGAAATCGGCAGAGAAGCTGCCCGGCTTGAAGGAAAGCCCGAGCAAATCCTGGATCGGATTGCCAAAGGAAAACTGGAGCGCTTCTTCAAGGACAACATTCTGGTGGAGCAACCCTTTGTCAAAGATGCCTCGCTACGGGTTCGGGATGTGCTCAGTAAAGCTGGAGCAGACGTAAGCGAGTTTGTTCGATGTGCACTCGGTGAATGACCCGACCTACCTGGTACCAATCATGCAAGACTCGCAGCCAAAACAACCTATTTACAAACGGGTCTTGGTAAAACTCAGTGGCGAAGCTCTTCTGGGAGGTCAAGCTTTCGGGATTGATTCTACTGTGCTCTCTGCCTGGGCAAAAGATCTGGAGGCTGTGGTCCAAAGCGGCATCGAATTGGCCATCGTAATCGGCGGCGGAAATATTTCCAGGGGTGTCATGACCACAGCTCATGGAATGACCCGGGCTCATGGCGACTACATGGGGATGCTGGCGACGATGATCAACGCCATGGCTCTACAGGATGCTCTAGAGCACTTGCATCTTGAAACCCGGTTACTGTCGAGCATCAAGATGGAAGAGATCGCGGAGCCTTTCATTCGGCGACGGGCCATCCGCCACCTTGAAAAGGGTCGCGTGGTAATTTTTGGTGGTGGAACCGGTAGCCCATACTTTACTACGGATACCGCCGCTGCATTGCGCGCTCTGGAAATTGATGCGGACGTGTTTGTCAAGGCGACACGTGTAGATGGAATCTACTCTGCCGATCCCGAAGTGCATGAAAAAGCCGAACACTTCGCACAAATTGCCGGACATGAAGTGATTCGCCAAGGACTGAGGGTCATGGATAAAACTGCTTTCACCTTGTGCGAGGAGTCCAAGATGCCGATTGTTGTGTGCAATGTGAACGAGCCGGGTAATTTGCAAAGGATTGTCTTTGGTGAGAAAGTGGGCTCTTACGTACATTGGGACTAGGATTTCTCTTTGTAACCATGCTGGACGAACTTCTGGAGTTACTTCTTTTGGAAAACACGGAGCAGATGGAGCGCTCCTTGAACCATCTGAACAAAGAGTTACGTGCCATTCGAGCAGGGCGGGCCACACCTGCCATGCTCCAAAATGTTCGCGTTGAGTTCTACGGCAGCGTTTCCCCACTCAATCAACTCTCGACGATCAGCGCCCCCCAGCCAGATCTCTTAGTCGTGACTCCCTGGGATAAATCCTCGATTGATGCCATTGAAAAAGCCGTGCAGTCCGCAAACCTCGGACTGAACCCGTCCAATGACGGTACTCTGATCCGAATCCCTGTCCCACCGCTGACAGAGGAACGCCGAATTGCGCTTTGTAAACGGGTCCGACAAATCGGGGAGCAGGCGAAAGTTTCGATCCGCAACATTCGTCGCAGTACAAAGGAGGAATTAAAATCCACTCAAGAAGCAGAGAATCTCTCGGAAGATATGCGGTACTTCGCCGAAGAAAATTTGCAGAAAGAAACGGACCGCTTCGTGACAGCGATTGACAACCTCCTTCGCGAGAAAGAAAAAGACATCATGGAAGTCTAGGAGAGGTGCCGGAGCGGCCTAACGGGCTCGCCTGGAAAGCGAGTGTACCCTA
>JAPPBZ010000150.1 GCA_026702635.1 Bacteroidota bacterium | reverse complement strand
CACCGCTTTGAATCAGGTTTTCCACATAATTGAACGCCGGGTGGTAGAGAAGCAGATGGCCCACCATGCAGTGACAGCCCGTCTCCTCAGATAGCGAGACCAGAATTTCCGCTTCCTCCGCACGTTCAGCCATGGGTTTTTCGACGAATACATGGCGGCCGCTCTCAAGAGCGGTGCGTGCAAGAGAGAAATGAGAGGATGTTTCCGTAGCAATAACAATCCCATCAAGGTCGTCACGGGATAGAATATCCTGTGCATCCTCCGTGACAGAAATCATCGGATATCGGTCCTCAACAAACTGCCTCGCCCCAGGATCTGCATCACAGACGGCGACGACACGGCATGCCGGGATTGCGTCAAAATTTCTCAATAGGTTTTTGCCCCAGTACCCTACGCCGATCTGGGCTAGTCGAACTTTATGCATAGATCAGATGGGTTGTATGGTCAATTACTTTCTCTGCGATTAACTCCTGCTGAGCAGGTGTGAGTTCTGTGTGCATTGGCAGGGCCAAGACCTCATCACAGGCTCGTTCCGTTTCGGGGAGCACCTTCTGATTTGATTCGCCCCCAAATACAGGTTGCCGATGCAATGGCACAGGATAGTAGATCCCATGGGGAATACCGGCTTGGGAGAGGGAGTTGACGAGTTCTTCTCTCTTCTTTACGCGAATCACGTACTGGTGATAGACATGGCGCCCCCACGGAGCTTCATGAGGGCAAACAATCTCATCAACATCTTCAAAGAGTGAATGATAGTACGCAGCTGCCGTGCGTCGTCGCTCAGTAAATGATTCGAGATGCCGGAGTTTTACTTCCAGAATTGCTGCCTGGAGCGCATCCAGTCGGCTGTTGAGTCCAATCACTTCATTACGATACTTGTGTCGTCCACCATGATTCGTGATCATGCGGGACTGGGTCTCTAGTTCTGGATCGGAAGTGAGGATGGCTCCGCCATCACCATATGCGCCCAGGTTTTTTGAAGGAAAGAATGAACAGGTAGCCATGGTTCCCATACTTCCGGTGGGCATATCCTTATAGGTTCCGCCAATCGCCTGTGCATTGTCTTCGATCACAGCAAGGTTGTGTTGGGAGGCAAGAGCAGTAATCGGATCCATATCTGCAGACTGGCCGAAGAGATGCACGGGGACAATGGCTCGCGTTCGAGGGGTGATGCATGCTTCAACACTGGCTGGATCAAGACAAAACGTGTCTGGATCTATATCTGCAAAGACGGGCACGGCTCCCAAAAGGGCGGCAGCCTCTGCGGTGGCAATGAATGTGAACGAGGGGGTGATGATTTCATCACCGGGGCCAATCCCAAGAGCCATATAGGCAATTTGCAGGGCATCCGTCCCATTCGCAACTCCGATGGCATATTCAGCTTTCGTGTACTCAGCAAGTGCAACCTCGAAGCGTGATACAACAGGACCACGGATGAAATGCGAAGAATCCAAAACCTGAGCTACAGCAGCATCAATCTCATCTTTGATTCTCAGGTACTGTCCCCTGAGATCAACCATCTGAATATTCATTCGGCTACTGATTCTCTAACCACTGATCTTCTGGAACCATGCGCAGGTACCGAGCGGGTACTCCTGCCCACAATTCACGTGCAGGAATATGATGTGTCAGGATACCACCTGCAGCCAGCATCGCATCAGGTCCAATCGTTTTACCAGGTAGGATGGTGGCTCCTGCGCCAATCCGCCCACCGCGCAATACCGTAACCCCCTTGTAGTATTTATGGCGCTCTTTTGTTCGGCCTGCAAAATTGTCATTACTAGTCGTTACACCGGGTGCAATAAATACGTAATCTTCCAGTTTAGAGTAGGCGGTGATATATACGTTGGTCTCCAGCTTACAATGAGCCCCGATAGAACAGTCATTCTCGACAGCGACTCCTCGGCCAACAATGGTAGCTTTGCCAATGGAAACCCGTTCCCGCACAGAAGCCAGGTCCGCGACCATTACATGTGAGCTGAGAGCGCAGCCATAGTACAGGATTGCACCGTTTCCAATCAGGCAGTGGTCACCGACCGTGAGGCCTTGCTGCTGATCCGAGGTACGCAGCGTACTTTGTTGAGCCCGCATTGGCCTAGCTCCAAGCACACTATGATCTCCAACCCGGACACCGACACCCAAGCGCGTTCCTGCTCGAATAACCACATGGTGACCAATCACACAGTTCGGGCCCAATTCGACATCATCTTCAATGATGCAGCCCTTACCCAGAATGGGTTTTGATGCATTCATCAATCACAAAAAAGCCCGTAATCCCAAACGGACCACGGGCTACAAATTTTCGAAATTTAAGCAGGAGTCTAAAGCGTTTCCAGGTAGTGTTCAGCTGACTGCTTATAGGCTCCGTAGACAGCATTCTGGAAGGCTTCTTTTGCCGCGTCCCGATCATTGACACTTACATAGGCTTCCCCTAGGACATAGTATATTTTTGCTTTATCCGACCGGCTTCCAGTATGGATTTCCAGTGCCTGTTGCGCTGCAGAGATTGCAGCATCCCCCTCCCCTTTGACATAGTATGCTTGAGCCGTATAGAAATACACATCTGCATCCGCCTCCATAAGCTCAGACAGAGATGCCAGCGCAGCCAACGCTACATCTGCATCGGAACGTGTGGGATTCCGTTTTCCTAAGGCCGTTGAGGCCTGGCCGATAAAGTGATCGCGAATTGCTTTTTCAGCTGCAATACTCGTTTTACGATCTCCCGGTGCAGCGGATACGGCCATCCAGGCATCAATCCCCTCGTCTATTCGCCCTAAATTCTTCAGGGCTAAACCTTTTCCATAAAGATTCTTGATGTAAGCGGGGTAGATGCTTTCACCATTCGAATAATGTTGGAGGGCACCTTCATAGTTTTCGGCTTTCAGTGCTTCGGTTCCCAATCTATAGTCAATCTGAGCGGCAACATAGCGCGCACGCTGTGCTACTTCGGCATCGGATGCTTCATCTGCACCAGCGGCCGCCTGCATAAACAGATCACGCGCCTCGCTCAATGAGCCTTCCTTGGCTAATTCCTGAGCCGCATTAAAATCCTCCTTGTATTGTTGAGCGGTTGCCGGAATGGAAGTAACCAGTAACAGGAGTACCAAAAAAAATCCAGAGTGGATAAGACTAAGAGATTTCATTCTGCAAAATAATTAAGTCGGTTTACAGTATTGGAATGGTTAACAGTTTAAGGACGCAACCATGTGCGCCTACCTTACCGTTTTACCTCAATCAGGTTCCACGGCAAGGGATTAACGAAAATTACGCAAAAATCTTGCCAGTTACGTATCCTGGGCGGCACGTCAGAAAAAATACGCCCTCTCTCCCTAAAATGACCACAATCATCCCACTATTGAAGTCGGGACTATTATTCTAGGCCCCAAGAATCCGGTGAATTGTCCTTCAAACCACACAGAACTCCGTCGAAGTGATCGGCCTCTATCGTGAATTCGTAGGTGTCCCTAGGCTCGGACGTGTTGCGATATCAGGCTTACAGACACAACTGACTGGAGTAGGTGAGCCATTTATAATCCGGATCTCTGGTTGCCGTATATTGATTGTACACCATTCCGGGATATTTATTTAAAGGGGGCAAGCGAGGATTGGAGGCGTGTAGGAAACATAGAGGCCACTATCCCACGGGCGTGTGCACTTAGTAAGTATAGGTTAATTATAATCCAGACCGATGTTGCGTAATAAATATTTTTTCAGTTCGGCTTTGCTAATACTTTTTTTTGCATTGCCTAGTTGGGCATATGCTCAGTCAGCCTCGGTTACAGGCATAGTTACAGATTCAGAGAATGGTCTGCCGTTGTTCGGAGCAAACGTGGTTCATGTAGGCTCAGGGCAGGGA
>JAPPBZ010000128.1 GCA_026702635.1 Bacteroidota bacterium | reverse complement strand
GTGAGTGGAAGAGATCCATGATCGACGCCGATGACGCAGAGTCGAGATTGCCCGACTCCTTCGACCTCCTGGGCATACCAGAGAGGAAATGTATCATTATCTCCGTTAGTGAAGAGGATTGCATTCGGCGCAACACTCATCAACATATTGTATGCATAGTCCGGGGCAACATAACGCCCAGAGCGATCATGGTCATCATAATTTTCGATGGCCATCCAGCCAGGGACTCCAAGGAAGATTACAGGAGCTGCAACCCAAAGGAGGTAGCGGGACTTTTCTCCAAAATTCTCCAAAGCATCCCGAACAAGCTGTAGAAGCCCGGTAGCTCCAATCCCGATCCACAGGCTGAAGGCAAAGAAACTGGCGACATAGGAATAGTCACGTTCCCGCGGCTGCAGGGGAGTCTGATTCAGGTATAAGATGATACCCACTCCGGTCACTAAAAACAGCACGAGTACACTGAAGGCACGCCGCCAATCCCGACGGAAATGATAAAACATTCCAAAAAATCCCAAAAGCAGTGGCAGAGCAAAATAGCGGTTCCGACTTGCCCGCTCACTGGGAGTCAGCTGCAGGGTTTCGTTTGGGCCTTCAATCACCGAAAAACCGGTAATTGCACGTGCACCCTCTACATCACTCTCGCGCCCTGAAAAATTCCATAGGAAGTAGCGCAAGTACATATGTCCCAACTGATACTGCCAGAAAAACTGTGTATCGGAGTCATATTGCCGATAGATACTCACATGTTGTGGTGCCACGGAGTGGCGTCTTGGAAACAGTTTTATGTTATCCGGATCAATGTTTCCGATGCGATTATTGAAGTTGGGGCCACGCAAAATTGGAGTTTCCCCGTACTGCTCCCGCTCCAGGTAGGAAACGATCGCAGCTGGTGTTTCCGGGTCGTTTTCATCAATCGGTGGATCGGCAGCACTGCGAATGAAGATGACCGCATAGCTAGAATAACCAATTAATACCATCAAAAGACAGACGGACACCAGATTCGCCGTTTGCCTTTCCCGGGTGTGTGCATACCATACTGCAAAGACGACTGCACCCACGAGGAGAAGAAGTGCTAACAGTGGTTGTCCGGTCTGCCCGGCCAATCCGGGTAATTTTTGGATAATTCCGGGATAAATACCAAGAAAGACTACTGCCGCGACGAAAAGGGACAACAAAATGGCTCTCCAGCGCGCTGCCGATTTCCAGTCGGATCTTCCACTGACCGTCCATTCTTCCCGATCATATTCAACAAAAAAGAAAATGAGTGCGATAAAGAAGAGTGCCAACAGGCTCAAGAGATGCACGCCGATCGCAAGCCCAAACAGATAAGCCACGAGTATCAAAATGCGGTTTGCACCCAGTCCAAGGCGGTCCCGCGAATTTGCCAGTTCCTCTCTTGCCATCTCGCTCCACTTCATGATCAGCCAAACCACCAAAGCCGTGAAGAGCATGGACATCGCATACACTTCTGCCTCTACTGCATTGAACCAGAACGAATCGGTGACTGCAAATGTGCAAGCCCCGACCACGCCCCCAAAATGATGCATAAACGTGGCTGTGCCTTCGGTATTGGACGGTATAAATTCCCGTAGCAGACGAACAATGATCCAGTAAGTCAGCAGAATGGTGAACGAGCTGGAGAGCACGGAAACCATGTTGATCGATAATGAAATCAGATCCTCCGGAACAAACATGGAGAAAAGACGGCCAACCAACATGTAGAATGGTGCGCCGGGCGGATGCGAAACCTGCAACCCGTGGGCAATTGCAATGAATTCTCCGGCATCCCAGAAGCTTGCTGTGGGTGCAACGGTCAACACATATAGTATCGTTGCATAGGTGAATACCCCGATGGATACAAATAGACCTGCACGTTTGGAATTCATATTGTTTTTACCATGGTAGACATGGGACATTTAGACCTGTGTAACTCTGGCAGGGAACGCGTGTTGCCAACCAAGTATTATCCCACCTTGGCAGCACCCAAGCAGAACGTGACCCATTTTCGCCAAAACTGGCGCCAGGATCGCAAATAGGGATCAAGAATGAGGGGAAAATCATTTCACCCGTAGCTTCGGGAATTCCTTCATGGGCCGCGTTTCATTTCATACACTTGGCTGCAAACTGAACTTTGCGGAGACAAGCAGCCTAAGACGACAATTTGAACTGCACGGATTTGAGACCGTCGGGCAAAAAGACATTTGTGATATTTCGGTCATCAACACCTGTTCGGTGACGGCCGAAGCGGATCGGAAATGCCGACAAATCATACGTCGTGCTCACCGACTGAACCCCGATGCATTCATCATTGTCACCGGATGTTATGCGCAGCTGCGCCCGAATGAAGTAGCAGCAATTAAAGGAGTCAATGCAGTGCTTGGCAATTCAGAAAAAGCGCACATTTTTGACTTATTGGAGGATTTTTCTCCGAAAGTGTCTACGCAAGTCAATGTCTCCTGCACCGGCAGCACAACATCCTTTGATCCTGCGCTGCTATCCGATGATCGCACCCGAGCATTTCTGAAGGTTCAGGACGGATGTGACTATTCCTGCTCGTTTTGTACGATCCCCATGGCTAGAGGAAAAAGCCGATCAGCCCCTGCAGATCAAATTATTGATCAAGCCAGGCAACTCGCAGAGCGAGGCGTTAAGGAAATTGTTTTAACGGGAGTCAACATAGGACTCTATGGTCAAGGCAGCCTTGATCACCCTACAAAATTAAATCTACTCCAGTTGCTACAACGATTGGCAAAGGTGGACGGAATTCTCCGCTACCGTATCTCTTCCATTGAGCCCAACCTGCTCACAGACGAGATAATTGACTTTGTTGCGGACACTCCTGTGATGGTACCGCATTTTCATGTCCCCTTGCAGAGTGGAGAAAACTCGGTACTCGGGGCCATGCGACGGCGCTACCGTAGGGAAGTCTACCAGCAGCGGCTGGAATATATTCATACGCGCATGCCCGATGCTGGAATCGGCGCCGATGTGATTGTTGGGTTTCCAGCGGAAACTACCGATCACTTCACAGAGACGCGTACTTTTCTGGCAAACCTGCCAGTCACCTACCTGCACGTCTTCACCTATTCCGAACGTCCTGACACTGTAGCTGTTAATCGCTATGAGCAGCATAACACTATTCCTGCTTCCGAGCGTGCATCTCGCAATCGAACTCTCCGGGAGCTCTCTCGGCACAAACAGGCCGTGTTTCAAGAACGGTTTCGTGGCCAGATACGGCCAGTGCTCTGGGAACGCAACACCTGGTCCGGCAGAATGCAGGGCTATACAGACAACTATATTCGTGTCTCGGGTCCCTTTGACGATAGTCGCGTTGGATTAGTGGAGCATGTCCGGCTGGGCACCGAAAATACAGCCTTCGTTTCCTGACTATCCGCTGCACGCAGCTTCTACATCCACAATCGTTCTGGGAATTGGGGGACCCAAAATTCGATGCCCCTCTGGCGTTACTACGACATTTTCCTCAATTCGCACCCCGCCAAAATCCCGCCAGTCAGCCAGCCTGTCATAGTTGATGAAGGCTTCGTGACGCTTTTCGCTCCTCCACTGATCAATCAGCGGACCGATGAAGTAGCATCCTGGCTCAACCGTCAATACGAATCCATGCGCAGGAGCTCTCCCAAACCGAAGGGACCTAAGACCAAACTGTTGACTCCTTCGGATCTGATCATCATAACCTACCAGATCTTCCCCCAAATTTTCCATGTCATGGACATCAAGCCCCATCATATGCCCTAATCCATGTGGAAAAAAGAGTGCATGCGCCCCAGCAGCTACCGACTCATCAAGATCTCCCCGCATTAGACCGATCTGCTGAAGCCTGTCGGTAAGGACACGTGCAGCCACCAAATGACTAGCCTGG
>JAPPBZ010000194.1 GCA_026702635.1 Bacteroidota bacterium | reverse complement strand
CCAGAGGATTTGATCAAGCCAATGGATTCCCCAGTCGCCCAATTGTCCATTTGCTAAATCTAGGTTTTGCCGAAAGCCACGCGGGTCGTGGGGACCATTAAAGGGTCGGTAAGGCGCTGGGCCAATCCAGCGATCCCAATCCAGTCCTTCGGGAACTGCACTATCGGGTACGGACTCTCCCCGATTGCCACCGTGATGTACGAAGGCGCGAACCATGCCAACTTTGCCGACCCCGCCTGACTTGAAAAAATCACGGGCGGATAGATTATGGGACGAGACGCGGCGATGAGTACCAACTTGCACAATCCGATCCTGTAGCCGGGCCGCTCTCAAGATTGCCTTTCCCTCGTCAATGGTATGGCTGACTGGTTTTTCGAGGTAAACATGAGCCCCGGCATCTATGGCACTGATGGCAGGAAGTGCGTGCCAGTGATCCGGTGTGGCAATAATCGCGATGTCACAGTTCTGCTCCAGAAACAACTCCTCATGGTCCCGGTAGACTGCGGGGCGTGATCCTGTCATCTGGGCAATCTCATTCGCTGCCTGTTGGAGATGTGTGTCATCCACATCGCAGAGTGCAACCGCGTCCGCAGTGCCTGTGGCAATAGCGGTACGAAGGATATTCATTCCCCACCAGCCAGAACCAATTAGTCCAACCCGGTATCGTTGAACGCGCGGAGGCGTACGTATAAACGGGCTAACAGCTGAAACTAAGGCAGCCTTTCGGACGAATTCACGACGGTCCATTATTGTACCTCCTTGTCCTACTCCGGGACACTTGAAATATACAGATTATGCGCATTGGGATCAGAATTCAGAGGCAGGTCAATCGGGAAGATAGGAAGAGGAATTATATCTCACCTGCGACTTACAAAACCAGCGATTTTTGGACCAAGATTCCAGCAGAACCTGCAAGAACCTAGGATTGATCGGTCAGTGCATTTAAGCCAGGAAGGGATTTTCCTTCGAGGAATTGCAGCATGGCACCGCCACCGGTGGATACGTGCGTCACTTCTGTGTGCAGATGTAACTGTTTGATGGCGGCTACGGAATCCCCTCCGCCGATAATCGTTACTGCGCCATTGCGGGTCGCTGAAGCCATCGCTTGTGCCATGGCTTTGGTTCCAGATGCAAACGCTGGCACCTCAAACACTCCCATTGGGCCATTCCAGATGCAGGTATTGGCATTCTGAACTTTCTGGGTGTAAGCATGAACGGTTTCCGGGCCAATATCCAGTCCCATGAATCCATCTTCAATGCTTCCGGACACAGTTTTCGATTCTTCCAGCGCATTCAGAGCAGTACTGACAATGTGATCGCTGGGGAGAAGGAGTTTTCCTTGGGCTCTGTCCAGCATTGCCTGGGCATCACCCAGACGATCTTCTTCTATGAGCGAGCTGCCGATGGGTATTCCCTTTGCTTTTAGGAACGTATATGCCATCGCACCGCCGATCAGGATATAGTCCACAATCTCCAGCAGATTCGTGATTACTCCAATCTTGTCAGATACTTTAGCTCCTCCTAGAAGGGCAACCGTAGGTGGGGTAGGGGCCTCCAGGGCATGTCCCAGTCGCATCAACTCTTTTTCCAGCAAATGACCGGCGGCAGCCAGAGAGAAGTGACCCGCAACCCCAACGTTTGAGGCGTGTACCCTGTGGGCAGTTCCAAAGGCATCATTCACAAAGAGATCTCCGAGTTTTGCCAGCTCTGCCGCAAAGTCTGGATCATTTTTTGTTTCTCCGGGAAAATAGCGGGTATTTTCAAGCAGGATCACACTACCGTTTGGCATGTTGCGAACGGTTTTCTGCACGACAGATCCAATTGTTTCGCTCGAAAATCGTGGAGTCGAACCCAAGAGCTCGCTCAAACAATCGGCAACCGGTGCCAGACTGTATTGTGGATCAGGCTGCCCTTTCGGGCGTCCCAAATGGCTCAAGAGTACAGCCTTCCCACCGGCCTCCGTGATTGTTTGAATGGTGGGCAAAGCAGCACGGATACGCGTGTCGTCAACTACTTCGTAGCAATTGGTCTTCTCAGATAATTGCAGAGGTACATTGAAGTCCACGCGTACCAGTACACACTTTTCGTGCAGATCTAAATCTTTGAGGGTTAATTTCGGCATCAGTGGTGATGCTGACCTCAGCCAGCTTTTTTCATCAATAAGGCGGCAATGTCGACGACCCGGTTGGCATATCCCCATTCATTATCATACCAGCCTAGGACCTTGACCGTATTGCCCTGAACCATTGTTGCCAGGCTGTCAAGAATCACAGAGTGAGCATTATGAACGATGTCAATGGATACGATAGGGTCCGTGCAGAACTCCATGACTTCTTGCAAGGCTCCACTGGCCGCGGCATGAAATGCAGCATTAACCTCTTCTTTGCTCGGGGAAGCATTGACCTGGACGGTGAGGTCGGTCAGGGAGCCACTTGGGATCGGAACTCTGAGTGCCATTCCATCAAGTTTTCCCTGCATGTGAGGAAGGACCAAGCCCACGGCCTTTGCGGCACCGGTGGTCGTTGGTACAATGGAATATGCAGCAGCCCGTGCACGTCTTAGATCGCCATGCGGAGCATCCAGTAATTTCTGGCCGCCTGTATAAGCATGCACGGTTGTCATCAAACCACCCTGAATTCCAAAGGCATCGTCTACCACCTTAATCATCGGGGCGATACAATTGGTTGTACAACTGGCATTAGAGATGATTTCTTCTTGTCCCGTTAGGATATGATCATTTACTCCGAGCACGACCGTTGCATCAACTTGGTCCTTGGCGGGGGCGGAAATAACGACCTTTTTGGCACCAGCTCCAATATGCCTTGCAGCTGTGTCGCGACTCCGAAAAAATCCAGTTGATTCGATGACAATATCACAGTCGAGGTCAGACCAGGGCAAATTCGCGGGATCGCGTTCACTGAGGACGGGGATTTTATGGTCACCAATAGACAGACTATTCCCGTCTATGGATACATTCCCCGGCCATTTGCCGTGAACTGAATCATATTTGAATAGGTGTGCAAGTGTGGCTGCATCCGTTAAATCGTTTACCGCAACGACATCAAATGCCGTAATGTTGCGCTCCAAGATCGAACGAAGTGCGAGACGGCCAATACGACCGAAGCCATTGATTGCAAGTTTATAAGCCATTCTTAGGTTAATTGAGTTGTTTTTGAATAGGACAAAGTTGAGCAAGAAAACCCGCGGATCTATTCTTCCAAGTTTCGATAGATCAGCTGAAGGTTTTCAGATTGAGCATTTTTCACAAAAGACGGTAGAACGAACAAGTACGAAAAATGATTACATGGGCTGGTTTCCAAACTTGCTCTGCATGCTCGAACGAACCCAGTCAGAATCGTAGAAGGTTTGTTCATCTGAAATTGGATGAGGCTTTGATGGCATCTCAATTACATAAAGATTTTTGCAAGGAAATACTTCCTTGGATTCACTCAAACGTAGAATTGTAGAATGGCAAAAATGAAAGCTCCGAAAGGAGTGACAGGACAAAGAGGCAGTCAACGGGCTGAATCAAGCAAAAGCTGGTATACCCCCATATTGGCGGCCTATTACGGAAACCGGAATGTTTTTACTGGCATCGCTATTGTTGTCATTGCGGTCATCGCAGGAATATTTGGATTTAATTATATCCAGAGTGAGCGGAATACGCAGGCTCAGGAACGCCTGGGAGCCATTATTCTTGAGTACGAAAGGGGAGAATATCAGGTGGCCTTAGATGGTAGTGGCGAAACGCTGGGGCTTCTGGATATTATTGATCGCTATGGAAGTAGTCCCGCCGGGAATACTGCCAAATTTTATGCAGGCAACGCCCTTTTTGAATTAGAAGAGTACGAGCAGGCCTTGGAGCAGTTTGAAGATTTCAACGCGGGCGACGATTTTCTTGGAGCTAGTGCA
>JAPPBZ010000317.1 GCA_026702635.1 Bacteroidota bacterium | reverse complement strand
CTTGCATGCACGGGAAAAATCACGCTCAGTGACACGTACAAGACTTGCCTGAAACCCCATAGGGTCCTCCTCTACCCCATTCAAACGCTCCAGCAACTCACCCGTACGATCCCGGATAAATATCTCGTGTGATGTTGAATAGAGCGTTGCAACCTGCTGAGATCGTGCCTTCGCAGCCCCTATCGGCATGTAGGTCTCTTGATCCCATTCCAGTAGTGACGCAGCAGCTCGAAGATCGCATACCGTACGAACAATTTTGAGCAGCTCCTCAAAATCAGATCCGCGTGTCGAATGCATAGAGTAAATAAACTGGCACCGCAGAATTGCTCAAATATATAACATTTTCCGTGGATTGAGTCAAGGGGTTTGACGGTACTTCAAGTAGATATACCCATGCTCTAGTGAAGCATCTCAATGATTAACCGCGCACATATTCAGACGGTCTTGTGCCACTGATAGATCACCATAGAATTCCCATCGTGGTCTCCTAGTACACGATAAAATCCTGAGCAAAATGGAAAAGTTTGACCCCTTGATTTGTTGTATTCACTCCACAGTTTAGAAACCAGTACCCTTACTGTGCGTGAAACCCGCCCTGTGCCAACGTAGCTCAGTGGTAGAGCAGCTCACTCGTAATGAGCAGGTCGCCGGTTCAAGTCCGGCCGTTGGCTCCATTTTTGATTGCGCAGACTGTACGCATACGAAAAGTGCCGGTCCTGTTTTGCTTCATTGCCAGTCACCAGAATTTCCCGTTGAACTTCTAGAACAGTCATGACGGGATGTCTCCTGTATACGGGTGTGGCCATCCTGCCCTATTCGAGGATTCCATGACACTTCCTATTGATACAATTGACAACTGGCGCCCCGATGGACTCACTATCAGGTGCATCGATGCACACACGGAAGGAGAGCCCTTACGCGTAATCCTGGCAGGCTACCCTCAACCCGCAGGTGGTACGCTATTGGCGCGCCGGAACGAATTGCAGACTCATCACGATGCGCTACGGACTGCCTTGCTGTGGGAGCCTCGGGGACACGCAGATATGTATGGGTGCCTGATCACGGAGCCGATTCATGAAAATGCCGACTTTGGGGTGCTTTTTCTGCACAACGAAGGGTATAGCACGATGTGTGGCCACGGGATTATTGCCGTAACCAAGGTGGTTCTCGAAACAGGGATACTCTCAAAATCAGAACCTGAACCACAAATCTTGATCGATACCCCGGCGGGATTAGTGACTGCATGGGCATACATTGAAGCTGGACAGGTGCAATCCGTCCGCTTCAGAAATGTCCCCTCCTACGCGCATGCCATGGACCAATTCGTTGATCTGTCGGATGTAGGGCGAATCCGGTATGATATCGGCTTTGGCGGTGCATACTACGCGTATGTAGAGGCTGAGGAGGTTGGTTTGGAAACAAGTCCCGAGTATTATAGTGACTTGATTCATGTGGGGAAGATGATTAAGCAGACAATCATCGCCGACCTGCCCATTGTCCATCCCTACGAACCAGATATGGGCTTCTTGTATGGAACCGTCTTCATCGGTGCTGCAAAATCATCGGATGCACACAGTTGTCATGTCTGCGTTTTTGCGGACGGCGAGGTAGACCGGAGTCCCACGGGGACGGGGGTGAGCGGCCGACTTGCGCTGCTCCATGCACGGGGAGAGCTTGCGCCTGATGAGCCGATCATCATTGAAAGTATCATCGGAAGCTCCTTTACGGGAATGATCACGGAAGAGCTTCGATTTGGTCCACACAAAGCCATCATCCCAGAGATTGAAGGCCGTGCATTTATTACGGGCCAACACACATTTATTCTGGACCCTCAGGACCCCTTTCGAGACGGATTTCTTCTCCGATAAATTCATAATGCCGACACTTCGAGTACTTTCAGGAAAAGAGATTGCTTCCGCCATATCTATGCGAGAAGCAATTGACCTGATGCGTGACGGCTTTGAGGCACTCTCCTCAGGACGTGCAACTGTACCCATACGTATGAACATGCCGCTTGGGGAGCATGGGGAGCGTGCGTTGTTCATGCCTGCCTACTCCACAAATCAGTCGCAAGTCGGGCTGAAGATAGTGAACGTAAGTCCAGCAAATCCTGAGCGCGGACTCCCCTTCATCCATGCCATTGTTACTCTTAGCGATGCACAAACAGGCACCCCCCTGGCTCTCATGGATGGTGAATCTATCACGTCTCTTCGAACAGGTGCAGGTGCGGGATTGGCTACAGAAGTCCTCGCGCGCCCTACATCATCCGTTTTGGCAATCTTTGGTACTGGGGTTCAGGCACATACCCAAGTGGAGGCGGTCTGTACTGTACGTCCGATCAATAAAATTATTGTTTTTGGGCGCTCACCTCAAAATACAGAGAGGTTTATAGAAGAAATGGAACGCCGCCATGGTATCACCGTCACCGAAGCAAAAGAGCCGGAGGAGCTTGCCGAAGCAGATGTTATCTGCACTGCTACGACATCCATGACCCCTGTCTTTTCATCTCAGCATCTCTCACCGGGAACACATATTAATGGAATCGGCTCCTATCGACCTGATATGACGGAAATTCCTGCCGATGCAGTGGCACAAGCGAAGGTGATTGTAGATCAACGCGAGGCCTGTCTCAAAGAGGCAGGCGATCTTATCGTACCGATTCAACAGGGGCATTTTGGCGCGTCGCATATTCACGGGGAATTAGGAGAGATTCTGATAGGCCATATCCAAGGTCGCACCCATGATTCTGAAATCACTTTTTTTAAGTCCGTGGGCAACGCGATCCAAGATCTCGTGGTGGCCAGCTTTTTGGAAAAGCGAGCCCGTGAAATGAAGCTCGGCACCGAGGTGACGCTCTAACACGACGGTAGCTCCAAAGCGAACACAGAATCCAGAGAATACAGCTCAACTATTCACCGGAACACACCCTCAAGATCCCACCACTGCTACAGTCAGCCTGCCAGATCCCCCCCTTGACGACGACCCTGTCGTAGTTGTACCGCAATCAATAGTGAAAGGTGTGCGTGTATTTGACGAGCACGGTGTGTCCTTCTGTCGATGGGAGGCGAGGCAGCACTCGGTCCCGATCCGTATCAAGGTTCTGGTTATAGACCACCCACAGGTCGTTGCCTTCCCTGAAATTGTACCGCACGCGTATATTACCACTGACTACGTGCTGAATGCTATTGAGTTGGATAAAGACGTTTGCGCTGAACTTGGCATTCAGTGCACTGCCAATTCGAAGGCGAGCCAAGTGTGCTAGAAACGTATCATCGCGCGACGGAAAGCGGATTCGCGTCAACTGATAGGAACCAGACAGTTCAAGATGCTTCGACAAATACCAGATCGGTGCGGCACCCACGGCCACTTGCCAGCCATCGTAAAATGCACCGGTTTGAACGTGGGGACGAATTTGGAGGAGTCTTGTGTGTGATACATTGTATTTTGCTCCTATACGAAAAAAATTGTATCGACCGGCTGGGATCTGCACCTTGTCTGACAGCGCAAAGGGTGCCTCCAGGAGTTCAGATTGGATCTTGAATTCTACCCCACCTCCCGCGCCGCTCTTGGCTACAAAATCCCACTCTGGACCTATTTCGGCAGTTTCAATCTCCAAGGACGGGCTGAAAAAAACAAATCCACGCAAGCTAGGCCGATGCCAGATCAGGGGAGAGTCTGCGCCCTTGATCCAGGTGTACGACATCGTATGGTCCACAAGGAAATAATTGATTCGTTGCGTGAATCCTATGCCCGGATCGTATGTGGGGCCGGCCCATTCTGCGATCGAGTTATAGCCCCATCCCCGCCGCCTACGCCGTTCTGCAGATATGGCAACGCGAGTAGCGTCAAATATGTTGGCATCTCGCGCTCCGTGGTCTATGGATTGCGACCATTGATAGATCAGAAAGTCTTCACCCTTCAAATGGACAA
>JAPPBZ010000096.1 GCA_026702635.1 Bacteroidota bacterium | reverse complement strand
CGCCAGTTAACCTTGAGATATTAACCGACAAATTGGGAAAGGCACATTGGGTCATAGGGAGACTAGATGGTATGATGGCAATTTTGCCAGATAGTCCAATTTTTCTGTACGCGTACGTCAGGCAGGAGGCGTTGCTGTCATCCCAGATTGAAGGCACTCAGTCATCATTGTCTGATCTACTACTCTTTGAGGTTGACGATGCACCTGGTGTTGCCCTAGATGATGTACAGGAGGTGTCCAACTATGTGGCTGCGATGAATTATGGATTAGAACGTATCGCAGGTGGTTTCCCAGTAAGTCAGCGCCTGATGCGGGAAATACATGAAATCCTCCTTTCCAAAGGGCGTGGGAGTACAAAACTGCCAGGGGAATTTAGGTTATCACAAAATTGGATCGGAGGATCGCGTCCAGGAAATGCTTTGTACGTTCCCCCTCCCCCATGGTGTGTCGCCAATTTGATGGGCGATCTTGAGAAATTTATTCACACGGATTATCCCGAATACACCGCGCTGGTCAAGGCTGGTTTGATGCATGTTCAATTCGAAACGATTCATCCATTCTTGGACGGGAATGGTCGCCTAGGGAGATTGATGATTACATTCTTACTGTGCGCGAGTGGACTTCTAAGACATCCGATTCTCTATCTCAGTCTGCATTTCAAGACATACAGATCCCGCTATTATGAGCTATTACAGCGCGTGCGCACTCATGGTGATTGGGAGACATGGCTTGAATTCTTTTTGGATGGTGTGATCAATACGTCGGAGCATGCTATTGAAACTGCCCAAAAAATTCTTGAGCTATTTGAGAGAGACCAGGAAAAGATCAAGCGGTCGGGAAAGCTTGCTTCATCACCACTGCGGGTACATAGGATACTACAGGAGTGTCCAATGCTTTCGGCACCGTATGCCGTCAAGAATGCGGGCATTTCGTTACCGACAGTATACAGTGCCCTCAGGCACCTTCAAAGCATAGGCATCGTGAAAGAAGTGACCGGAAAGAAGAAGAATCGCATCTTCGTGTATGACGAGTATTTCCAGATTCTGAGCGAGACCAGTGATCCTGTTGTGTAAAAGAGTCTGGCTTGTGCGTAAGACTGAACTTTCCGGGCTTGGCGTAATGGGTTATAGAGAAATTGATGGGGAAGACGTGTAAAGGATGCGAGGCCTCTGTATTGGCACGAAGAGTTGGTAAATACAGTGCAGGAGAATTATACTTGTTTAGTCCGTACGAACAGTGTTGATTTGGAATGTCCACCGGATGCCCTTATCTTTGATCTGGGAGTTGATCTGTTGCGAACAGGGGAGTGCCTTCTCGGTAACGAGAGGGCTTTTTTATGGGCAAAAAACCATGGTAATATCGGGGTAATATGAGTTTTGTACCACGACCTTCAAAGCTTGCGTTGGCTGACGGTACGGTAGTCAACGGTACAGCAATTGGTGCCGGGGGGGAGAGTGGAGGGGAACTCTGCTTTAATACAAGTATGACAGGGTACCAGGAGATTCTTACCGATCCCTCCTATCATGGACAGATCATGATGATGACCTATCCTCATATTGGGAATTATGGTGCCCATGATGAGGATACCGAGGCAGCGAAACCAATGGTTTCCGCTTTGGTCGTACGGGCATTTTCTCAGGAGTATTCCAACTTACTGGCACAGGAATCCCTGCATAACTACATGGACCGACATGGTCTGGTCGGGATCACGGGAATAGATACTCGAAGGCTGGTTCTACACATTCGTAAGTGCGGTGTTATGAATGCTGTGATCTCATCCGTAGACTTGGAGGATAGTTCTCTGGTCGAAAAAGCGCAGGCCTGGCCTAGTATGGAGGGATTAGAGTTGGCATCCAGAGTGACATGCAGTGAATCTTACGCATTCTCCGATGCAGGTGACCAACGTATTGCGGTCTACGATTTTGGGGTAAAAACGAATATCCTGCGTACATTTGCAGCGCTAGGATGTCAGGTTAGAGTTTTTTCTGGTGCGACCCCCCTGAAAGATGTTTTGTCCTGGTCCCCAGATGGATTATTTTTTTCCAATGGCCCTGGAGACCCGCGCGCCATGCCAGAGGCAGTGGATTGTGTGCGGGAGGCAATGACCACAGAACTACCTCTTTTTGGAATTTGTCTTGGGCATCAACTGATGGCGTTAGCACAGGGGATTGAGGTATTCAAGATGTATGTTGGCCACCGAGGAGCCAATCAGCCGGTCAAAAATCTTGCGACTGGACACGTTGAAGTAACCACTCAGAATCATGGGTTCTCTGTTGATCCTGAGTCGGTGTCCTCTAAATTGGCAGATGTTTCCCATCTGAACCTCAATGATCAGACAGTTGAGGGCCTTCGATTTAAGAAATTTCAAGGATTCAGCGTTCAGTATCATCCCGAGGCATCTCCGGGGCCGCACGATAGTCGTTATCTGATTGAAGAGGACCTAAAGATGTGTTCAAAAACCAAATCCTGATTGATGCCCCGGCGCACAGATATTCATAAAATTTTGTTGATTGGATCTGGCCCGATCGTGATTGGTCAAGCCTGTGAATTTGATTACTCAGGAACGCAGGCATGCAGAGCACTCCGAAAAGAAGGGTATGAGGTTGTACTTATCAATTCCAACCCAGCCACAATCATGACCGATCCGATTACGGCGGATCGAATCTATATGGATGAATTGACGGCAGACTCAATCCGTCGTATTGTAGAAGAGGAGCGTCCAGATGCTGTGCTGCCAACTATGGGAGGTCAAACTGGATTGAACCTAGCAGATGAATTACAGCGACAGGGATACTGGGAGGAACAGGGGGTAAAAGTTATTGGTGTAGACATTGATGCAATTCATATCACGGAAGATCGACAGCAGTTTCGTGATTTGATGGAACAGATTGGTGTAGATCAGGCGAGAAGTCGAGTAGCCAAGAGTTTGCTCGAGGCCAAAGAGGTAATCCAGTCTTTAGGCGGGCTACCTGTAGTGATCCGACCATCTTTCACACTTGGTGGCGCAGGAGGTGGGATCATATGGAGCCCAAGAGAACTGGAACGCAAAATTATGCGTGGACTGGAGCTCTCTCCTGTTCATGAAGTTCTCGTGGAGGAATCGGTGTATGGTTGGAAGGAATTTGAATTGGAATTACTTCGGGATCGTAACGATAATGTGATCATCATTTGTACGATTGAGAATGTAGATCCCATGGGAGTTCACACGGGTGACTCCGTTACGGTGGCCCCTGCACAGACACTGACCGACAAGCAGTTCCAGCACATGCGGGACACCGCGATTCGGATGATGAGGTCCATTGGAACCTTCGCGGGAGGATGTAACGTGCAGTTTGGGATCAATCCAGTAGATGGGCGCATGATTGCCATTGAGATCAACCCGCGCGTTTCCCGGTCATCCGCGTTGGCATCAAAGGCAACCGGGTACCCAATCGCGAAAGTAGCGGCGCGGCTTGCGGTTGGGTATACCCTGGATGAACTCAAGAATGATGTGACTCAAACCACGAGTGCGTGTTTTGAACCCGCGATCGACTATGTGATCACCAAGATTCCTCGGTGGAATTTCGAGAAGTTTGAGGGAGTTGATGAGGAGCTGACGACGCAGATGAAAGCGGTCGGAGAGGTGATGTCCATTGGGAGAACCTTTACAGAAAGTCTACAGAAAGCCTGGCAGAGTCTGGAAATCGGCTATGCGGGATTAGGGGCAGACCGAGAAGATCCGAAACGTCCTCATGTACGTGAGCGCCTGCAAAAATCCTACTGGGATCGAACCCTGCAGATCAGGAACGCATTTATCCACGGTGCATCCATGGATGAGGTGTACGATATTACCCGAGTTGACTTTTGGTTTCTGCAGCAGATCAAGACGCTTGTTGATCTGGAAAATGAAACCCGTCAGTTGCGCTTGCAGGACCTGACGGCAGAAAAACTTTTGAACCTAAAGCGGCATGGCTACTCC
>JAPPBZ010000267.1 GCA_026702635.1 Bacteroidota bacterium | reverse complement strand
CGCATAGCATGATGAGGAGTTTGAAGTGATAGAGACTCCTTGTCGGTGTTCCCGGACTCCAAATAACTCCCGCATGGTTGGAAAACGCGATTTGCGTCCGACGACCCCTCTGATCGTTACACCGGGATAGAGTTCATGGGACAGCCCCATGGTCGCCCCCAACCCTGTCTGTGGGCCGCGGTCAGGCTTATCACCCGTTTTGGGAGTTACGAGAACATCCATACTTGCACCAACCATCACATTCACCAGACCAGGTCTGGTATATTCAATCCCGTTACTAAAAATGCGCTGCGAAAAAACTCTGTACAGCGATGATCCCTGCACCACAAGATCTTCCTGTTTATGACTTGATGAAAGAAGATTGACCGCTGCCCGGAGTGATCCAGAGTTCGAAAAATCACGCAAATACGTGAGTCGTGCTCCATACGTATCATCCTCGTCAATCTGGGTTTCTAGCTGTTCGGAATAGGATTTATCGGAGTACTGTGCGATGGTTTGGCCAAATCTGCTGACCCATGCTGTACCGCGCAGGGTTCCGTCCAGGAAAGGAAACTTACTGCTGAGGATCGCCATGTTCGTGCCCCAGTCGGGGTACCGCCAGTAGCGCACATTTTCGTTTCGTGGATCCAGATGCCCCTCGGGCGCGATTCCTTTCTTGCCGTCAAAGCGTAAGAAGGATATTCCAATACTCCCCTCCCCCGCAACATTGAAGGAGAGTTGCCCAAACACGGATCGCATCTGGCGGTCGGTATTGGTTCGAAGGTCGTTCGAGTCTTGGCTGTGTGGCAGATCAGCCTCTCGTGGAAGACCATACCCATCTTGATCCGAGATTCCCACAAAAACCGTGGACTGGAAATTTTCCGTGCGACGAAGCCAAGTCATCCGGGCCTGCTGCGAACCATACGAACCCAAAATTCCTGACACCTGTGAAAAACTTCCTGGATTACGAAGCTGCCTAGAGGTCATGTTGATTGCCCCACCAAGAACATTCGCCCCATAAAGAACGGACGGGACGCCTTTGGCGATCGAAATTTCTCCCACGACCTCTGAAGGAATAAGGCTCAGATCTATCCGATTATCCCAAGGAATATTAAGCAGAGCTCCGTCAAAAAATAAACTCACCTGCCGCTCGCCTGCCCCCCGCAAATAGATAAGCGATTCTCCCCTGGAGTTCGTCTGAAGGTGTGCCGATGGAATCTGCCGAAGGACAGGATGAATGGAAGCGGCATCTGCTTGGGCAATCCCTGCCAAGCGAACCTGCTGCATGGTGGATATGGACGATATATCAGGAGAATCTCCTGATGAGCGTACAACAATGTCCCCTAGCTCATAGTGGATGAGTGAATCCGTCGGCACCTGAGCCTGCACTGTCCCGGCTACACACAAAAAAAAGAGTGTCCTCAGGATCATATGTCCATGAGTGATCAACCTGTAGCCCGATTCAAGGGTACTATTCGGCGGGTTCCGATTCAATATCGGTCAATAGATCCTGGAGTTCTGTAACTGGCCACGACCGGTTGTAATGATGCGGTCGAATTTGTAAGCGACCTTCCTCGGCTGACTGCCTCTGTGCCGTAACCCCAAGATGTCTTCCCAGATCTTGAGCAATCAACTCTATTTGATGCTGCTTTAATTCCCTTTCACTGATGATTGCGCCAAGTGCGCGATGCAATGCTCTATGGCGATCCTGGCCAACCCAGTTCGTGACGAAATTGTCTCGAATAGAGGTAACCTCCTCTGTCAGTTTCTTCTGTTTCTCCTTCATCTCCATGTATTCACCCACGATGACCTGCATACGCTCACTGAAAGGGATTAATTCAGGATGAGTCACTGCGGCCTCCATCAGCATCGCCGATTCGACTTCGATCCTTGAGGCTTCGGCAGCTACCTGCTGGGTAGCCGCGAGCACACTGGCAGCAATCTGCTCATCCGTACTGCCGCCATAAGTTCTACATCCCGTCAAAATCAATAGCCCAATCAACGGTGGAGCCAACCAGTATTTGTTGTCAGCCAATTTCATCAGATCACGGTTTCATCTGGGATGGAGACATTCTTCGGAATCACGACAACTCCATCCCGGATATAGAAATTTTCTCCGTCGTGCTCTTGTACGCCTTCCTTGTTGCGTATGATGCATTTATTCCCAATGCGCACATTCTTGTCCACGATGGTGCCCTCAATAAATGCATGATCTCCTACACCGGGCTGTTCCGGGCCTTCAATGCGTTCACTGGACTCTAATCCATGCAGCGGATAATAGTCTGCACCCAACAGAACTGAGTCACGGATCGTCGTATGGTTACCAATGCATGAGCGAATTCCAATCACGGATCTGGTAATGGAACTCTCACCAATTATACTTCCCTCGGATACAAGACTGTCCGCGAATTTAGCCCCTGATATTTTTGCGGGTGGGAGCATCCGTGCATTTGTGTACAATCTCTTGTTTGTATCGTAGATGTTGAATCCCGGTAGAGGGTCTGTCAGCATCAGGCTGGCATCATAGTACGAGCGAATCGTACCGATATCACTCCAGTACCCTTCGAATGGATAACTGACCACTTTCACTTTATCAATTGCCCGGGGAATAATCTGCTTCCCGAAGTCGTGATCATCCGGATGTTGGTCGAGTGCCTGGAAGAGAAGTTCGCTATCGAACACATAAATACCCATGGACGCCAGATATACACGTCCAGCCGCCTCCATAGATTCACTGACCATACTTGACTTTCCAGAGAGGTCCTGGGGCTTTTCATAGAACTCTGTGATCTCCTGATGTTCATCGGTTTTGAGAATACCAAAACCAGGGGCCTCTTCGGCCGTAACTGGAATCGTCGCGACGGTGACAGCTGCATCGTTGGCCATGTGGTGATCAATAATCTTTCGATAATCCATTGAATAGAGTTGATCTCCCGATAGAATCAGCGCGTATTTCTGACGATAAATTGAAACGTGAGGAATGCATTGGCGGACGGCATCCGCAGTCCCCTGAAACCAGTTTGCTGAACGCTGTGTCTGCTCCGCAGCCATGACTGTCACAAAGCCCCGTCGATAATTATCAAACCGATAGGTGTGAGCAAGATGACGATTCAAACTGGCGGAATTGAATTGCGTCAGAACAAAGATTTTGTTGACGTTGGAATTAATACAGTTAGACACCGGAACGTCAATAAGCCGGTACTTGCCGGCAAGCGGCACCGCAGGCTTGGAGCGAAGAAGGGTGAGCGGATACAGACGCGAGCCCGCTCCACCTCCGAGGATAATGGCAATACAATCAGTCATCTGAATTGAAGTGATTCACAGAAAGATAGGGCTATACTGCGATGAATTAACATGACTGAGTGCGAAACCGCCAGAATGATGTGTGGTAAACTGCTTTGATGAGCAATGAGTCCAGATACATCCTAAATGGAATCCAGACCCGACTCCAGGGATGCTGGAATCGTCTGATCACGGAACGCGTGGCCATTGGCCTTGTTTTGCTGATCATTACTGCCGCCAGCGGCCTCGCCCTGCTGCTGATGGTGGAGATGCGTTTCTGGATGCCAACCTCATGGCGCAGCATATTCTTTTGGGGCTGGGTTATTGGAGCCGTTGCCTTGCTTTTTTGGCTTGTCATTCGACCTTGGATCAGTGGGTGGATACGCCGTTCACAATACAAAAGTATAGCACGTACGGTAGCCCAGGAGCAACCCGCTCTACAAAACCGATTGGTATCCCTACTTGAATTATGTAATGGGGACGCAAGCCCCGCCCCTCAACCCTTGGTTGATCATGCCGTGCAGTCACTTGATGCAGAAGTATCCAAATTACCACTCGTTGAGAGAGTGAACTGGCGTCAACCCATCGCCTGGAGCCGATATGCCGTAATCCCACTTGGGCTGATCGCGATGCTGGTTCTCGCAGCCCCGCAGGGGTTTAGAGACGCTTCTGTCCGCCTGTTCTCACCCGGCACAACCTTCG
>JAPPBZ010000006.1 GCA_026702635.1 Bacteroidota bacterium | reverse complement strand
CTACCCGGCCGTTGAGTAGTGCAACCCTGATACCATCTTCAAATTCCCAAGTTATATTAAGACTCATAATGTTTACTGATCTAAATCAAAGGCAAAATAGCCACAAGTTTTACCTACTACTCGTAAAGTAGCACGAAAGACATGATACATGTCTCCATCCCGGCCTCGAACCCCTTAGGCAAACCTTTGTTGCATTGCAGGGAGTTGTTATGTACTGATCCCTGAGTAAATTGATGACGAAGTCTCAGTATCTAGTTACAGCACGCAAATACCGCCCACAGCGTTTTGGGGACCTCGTGGCACAGGCACATGTTGCGCAGGCACTTATTAACGCCCTCAAGCTGGAACGGATTGCTCATGCTTACCTTTTTACTGGCCCCCGTGGTGTCGGAAAAACGACCGCCGCCAGAATTCTTGCCAAAGCGATCAACTGTACGGGAAATCACGGTGACGAAGTCGAGCCCTGCCTGAAATGCCCTTCTTGTGAGGATTTCGAAACTCAACGAAGCCTGAGCATCTTTGAGATTGATGCCGCCTCCAATAACAAAGTGGAAGATATCCGGGATCTACGTGAAAACGTTCGGATCCTGCCACAGGGAGGTCGCCGCAAGGTCTACATCATTGATGAAGTGCACATGCTCAGCAATGCAGCCTTTAATGCACTTCTGAAAACCCTGGAGGAACCGCCTCCACATGTACTGTTCATTTTTGCGACTACAGAACCTCACAAGGTTCTTCCAACTATCCTCTCCCGCTGTCAACGTTTTGACTTTCGGCGTATCCCCACAAATGAGATCGTCCGTCATCTAACAACCATCTGCAAAAGCGAAGAGATCACAGCGGATGAAGATTCACTTCACTTGATTGCCAATAAGGGAGATGGTGCTCTGCGCGATGCACTGAGCGTCTTTGATCAAGCAGTTGCTCTCTGCGGATCAAACTTGAATTATTCTACGCTGACAGATGCGTTGCGTGTCGTGGATGTGGACCTGTATTTCGAGGCTACCCAGTACATCGCCAAACAGGAAACGGGGTCCATACTCAGCCTTGCGGAGCGAATTATCTCGGACGGATACGATATCAGGGAATTCCTTGGTGGTCTGGCAGAGCATGTGCGCAATCAATTGATCACGATTACATTGGGGGAGAATGCACTGGTTGACATAAGCAAGAACCTCCGAGGTCGTTATACCGAGGCGGTAAAAGGGTTCACAGAAACCACACTGCTTCGGCTACTGATGGTGATTGACGAAACCCAGGCTAAGCTTCCCGTGTCTACATCACCACGACTGGCAGTAGAGCTGGCACTCGCCAAGATGACACGCCTGGGAGAGAGTGCCGACCTGTCCGAAGCCCTGGAACAGATTCGTCGACTCGAGTATGCGGGGCGAGGCTCGCAGCCAACACATACACCTCAAGCGCCTGCCCCCCTCCCCACTCAACCAGCACCGGCCCCCACCGCTCCTCAAGGTAGCAAGCCTGCAGATCTGCCAGAGACTCCGCCAGCACAGCACTCCAATGAACCTTCTCCTTCTGCGGCACTCAAAGGTAAACCAGCCCTGGAACAGGCAAAAAAAAAACCTGAAAACCGCCAACCTATTGAACCATCCCACGCACCTGTAGAGGTCCATGCGGATCTTCAAAAGAGCTGGAAGCTCGTCCTGAAAACGATGGAACAGCGCTCTGATGTACCGGCAATCCGCACACTCCAGAATTTGATTGTCCTCAGAGAACATGATCAATGTCTGGAAATTGCGGTACGTGATGATATGCAACTCGCCGTTACAAAGAATGGAAACCTGAAAAAGGCCCTCAAGGAAGCGATGCAGTCACAACCTGAACTAGCAAATAAGCGCGTGGAATTTATAGTAAAACCTGACGTGTTTCCATCTACGGAAATAGACCTAGATGCCGAGTTCCAGGAACTTAAAGCAAAAATCCCGGCTCTGAAACAACTCGACGATGCCTTCGGACTTCGCCCGGTTAATAATCTCACACCCTGACCATCAAACCCGAGAAAGACTATGCTCAACATGCTCAAACAAGTGGCCGACATGAAAAACCAGATCGGCAAAGTACGAGAGATCATGCAGCGCGTCACTGCCACAGCAGAAGCTGGAGGTGGCATGGTCAAAGTGACCGCTAATGGAAATCAGCGGATCATCAAGATCGAACTGGATCCTGAAATTGTCGACCCAAACGATATGGAGATACTGAGTGATTTGATTATTGCCGGTGTCAACAAAGCACTCGACGAAGCTGCTGAAGCTGGGCAGAATGAGTTGCGTGACCAAGCCGAAAGCTTCCTGCCCAAAGACATGGATCTCTCGAAATTCGGTCTCTAATCTATGCAGTTCGCTTCGGAATCCGTCGAAATTCTGATTGAACAGTTCTCCAAGCTCCCGACCATCGGACGCAAGAGTGCGCAGCGGCTTGCTGCGCATATTCTCAAGATGCCGAAAGAGGATGTCGCTCGACTGGCGAACGCCCTGTTGGAGATGAAAGAGCGCGTGCGGGCATGTGATATCTGCGGGAATGTGACCGATGCGGAGATCTGCATCATCTGCAACTCCACGAAACGGGAGTCAGGAATCGTCTGCGTGGTGCAGGATGCCGAAGATATTGTTGCGCTCGAGCGCACGGGAGAGTACCGTGGCAGATATCATGTCCTGGGGGGAGTGATCTCCCCCTTGGATGGGATTGGTCCTGATGACCTCAATATCCGTACGCTGATTGAACGGGTCGGTGCATCTGATTCGGACATAACCGAATTGATCCTTGCCGTCAGCCCCACCGTGGAAGGAGATACCACTGCTCTCTACCTGACCCAGCTTCTGGAGCCGTTCCCCATTAAAATCACCCGCTTGGCACGAGGCATTCCGGTGGGCCTTACCCTCAGCTACGCGGATGAAGCAACCCTATCCCGGGCGATTGCTGGACGAAATACTATCTCGAAGCCACGAGAGGAGTAACCCGACGGAAACGACCGTCAGCGCCCCAACCACATTGTGCCATAAAAATGATATCTCAGGGGCTAGAAAATTGACTGCTGCGACCGCACTCATTCCCGCAATCAGACCATAAAAGGCTCCAACTCCACGCCCCTTCGGAATCATCGCTAGAATAAAAACACCCAGGATGGAGCCATAAAAAAATGATCCAAATCGATTGACAACCTCAATCAAGGACCCCAGCGTTGCTGCAAATGTGGCCACAAAGCATGCAAAAAGCCCCCAAAAACCGGTAGCGAGTTTGCTCACCCACAGCATGTGCTCCTCTGCAGCATTCGGACGAATCCATCTCCGATAGAAGTCAATGACCGTTGTTGTTGACAGCGAATTGAGTTCCGAAGAGATACTCGACATCGCAGCGGCCATAATTGCCGCAATAAAGAGCCCCGTCAGCCCCAAGGGAAGAACATCCAAAGCAAACCGGGGCATGATGTAGTTTACATCTCTGACTGACTCATCCCCCGTCGCCTCACGTGCAAGTTCCAGTGCATCACTTCGAAGACTGCCCACGGCATCTTCGTGCGCTTCCAGTCGCTCGGAGGCTCCCGGCAGACCTGCTGCAACCGCCTCGGCAGCTTCCGCCCGTGCCATGAACTCGGCACTGTATTGCGTTTCCAATTCGGCATACGCTTCCGGGGCATAATTACGTACCGACTCTTCATGGGCAGGGTTATACAGAAGCGGTGGCGCCTGAAAGAGATAGAACACAAATACCAGAACCCCGATGAGCAATACAAGTGATTGAAGCGGAATCTTCCAGTAGGCACTCATCAGCAGAGATCGTCGAGCCTCCGTAACCGAGCGGGCCGCTAAATATCGCTGCACCTGACTCTGATCGGTTCCAAAATAGGAGAGCATCAGAAACGTCCCTCCTAAAAGTCCAGACCAGAATGTATAGGTCTCGGTGAGTGTAAACGAAAAATCGAATACCTGTAACCGACCTGTCGCACCTGCAATTTGAAGTGCATCATGGGGATTCACTGGCATCTTCACCA